>DAOUTV010000012.1 GCA_030668505.1 Desulfobacterales bacterium
AGTTCATAAAATCAACCCAACAACTTCTTGACAGTCGCTGCCAGGCGCTCGGGTGTCACCGGTTTTTCCAGATAGGCATCTGGGTCGGGCACACTTTCGCCACTCGTTTCCGTCTGGGCTGCCTGGGCGCGCAGTGCGGTTCTTTTGGCTACTCCGGAATATATGATCACCGGAATGTCTTTGAGCAACTCAGAGGTCTTCAGTTCGCGGTACAACCTGATCCCGCTCTGCTTTGGCATCAAGATATCCATGATGATGAGGTCCGGCTTCTGTTGTCTAATGGTATCCATTGCTTCTTCGCCATTTGTTGCCTGGATGGGCGTATAGCCGTTCTCTTCCAGCACAGTCGAAACAAATTCTCTTATATGGTCTTCATCATCAACACTGAGCACGGTCTTTCCCATCTGGATACCCTCCGAATATATATTTGCGCTGATCGGTTTGTAAGGCCTGTAACAGTACAGGCAGCAATTGACCCTCCTTAGGGCTTGCGCAAAAACAATTTACCATTTTGGCATCTCAGCTTCAGGCCATCTTTGGCCGATACTCATTCGCAAAATCCGCGAAATAGCCTGCTATTCCTGTGGTTTTGCTCAATCGGATCGTCCAAATTTAACCCAAATCTGATCGCCAATTCTGTCAAGTTATTCTTGCGCAAGCCCTTAGAAGAAGGCAAAGATAACAAAAAGCGAAAATAGAAAAACAATACTAATGAACACCGGCATCCCCATGGGCAACAGAGTGGTTGCCTCTGGGTTTGCTTCTCGTCTGAAATCCTCAATGGAACGACGATCCTTGCCCGTTGCTCTCATATAGAGTGTCACCATAGAACTGACGGGGGTTCTACTAAACCGGCCCAACCATGCCGGAATTGCACGTGCAATGGCGCGGTCAGAAAGTGCGTTAACGCCGTTTAGTCCTCTGTCCATGATATAGTAAAAGAGCCTGCCTCCCTTGCGGTAGAACCAATCGGTGTCAATGGAGATGGTCTCTGTTCGCTTAAGCAGCTTAAGAAACAAGAAAAAGACCAGGGCCGAAAGCATGAGCAGTTGCAACTGGGCAACCACATGATTGAACGTGTAAGCCTGGTAGTGGACTTCATAGGGCAAAACATCATAGAGCGGCTGCGGATAAAGACCAAGGAAGATACACATAAAAGCCATAAAGCCCATGGCGATGAGCATTGGCTTGTTGGTTTCCCCGGGCCTCAGTCCCTTATCCTTGGCGAAAAAGACAAAGTAGGGGAACTTGATCCCTGCATGGAGGAAAACACCGGCGGATGCGATTTCCAACACAAGCCAAACCCATACCAGGTGTTCATGAATCGCCCCATCTATGATAAGGGATTTGCTGGTAAATCCGCTCGTGCCGGGAAACGAGGAAATGGCCAGGGCTCCAATACCACCAAAAATCAGGCTCAATGGCATAGTCTTGTAGAGCCCTCCAAGGTCGGTGCATTTGCTTTTCCCGGTCATGTACAGTACGGAGCCTGCAGACATCCAGAGGAGCGATTTGTAGATGATGTGACAAAAGGCATGGGCTACGGTACCGTTCAGGGACATCATGGTCCCGATACCAACTCCTGTAACCATGAAACCGACCTGGTTGATGATACTGTAAGCTAGAATACGCCGCATGTCGTTTTCCAAAAGGGCGTAGATAATACCGTATATGGTCATGATGCAGCCGACCACTATCAGTATCTCCCAGCCGGGGAATCCCCGTACCAGGGTATAGACCGCGGTCTTTGTGGTGTAGGCGCTAAGGATCACCCCTCCGGTCACAGTTGCCTCAGGGTAGGCGTCGGCAAGCCAGGCCTGCATGGGAGGCGCTGCAGCGTTCACCAAAATTCCAATAAGTATAAGATAGGTCCCTAGGTTCCGGTCGGTCATTGCATTGAAGGCGATTGAGCCGGTCTCTGTTATATAGATCACCATGCCGGCCAGCAGACAGAGGCCACCAAAGACATGCACCAAAATGTAACGCATGCCGGCTGCCTGAGCCTTTTTAGTCTTTCGTGCCAAGATAAGAAAAGTGGAGGCCACCGCCATAATCTCCCAGAAGAAATAGAGGGAGACCAAGTCACCGGCAAAGACTACGCCAAGGGCGCTCCCTATGTAGAAAAGCGCTGCCACGTGCTGAGTGCTGTCTTTCACATAAAAGGCATAGACAAAGGCTGCGGTGGCATTTAGCGTAAAGATGTAGCCAAAGACCTTACTGAGTTTGTCAACCCTCAAGAACGTAAGGTCAAAACCAAAGAAATGAACCTGCCAGGAAGAACCGATCTGGAGTTGGGAAATGAGATAAAAGGCGACAGCAGGTAAGATGATCACATACCAGTTCTTGGCGTTGCCCTTGAAAAAAGGAACGAGCAAGGCGCCGAGTATTAAAATCGCTGCAGGTGGGAAATCACTTATCATAGTAGTCCTCTTTTGCTTTCAACACCAGAGCCACTAGTTTGGAAAAGAGTATGAGAACCGAACACGAGACAAAACCGAGAAGCGCATAAAATCCGATAAAACCGTCGAACCCAAAGTGCGGATGCCTGTGGGTAAAGAAATCAGCTACCACCAGGAGCCCGCAAATAGCGTACAACATAATCCACAGTTTTTTTATGGTCTCTGGCCTGTCGAAATAATCAAACTCTTTTTTTTGCTTCATACGCTCTCCGATTATTTTCCAATGGCGAGTGTTGCCAGGTCAAGAAACACATTAGGGTAGAAAAATAACACGATAGACCCGATTGCGGTGACCACGAGCGGGGCCACGCACCATAGGGGGGCCTCTTGCACTTTGTTTTCAAACATCGCTTCTTCAGATGTGCAAAAAAAGGCCTTATAAACAATGGGAAAAAAGTACGCCGCGTTGAGCAACGAACTTCCAAGAAGGACAATTAACATAAGCATTTGATCGGCCTGGAGAGTCCCCAACACGAGATACCACTTGCTGAAAAATCCGCCGGTGGGTGGAAGCCCGATCACGCTTAGGGAGCCGATGAAAAAAGCGATCATGGTGACCGGCATCCTCTTGCCTATGCCTACCATTTCGCTGATGTTCTTCTTGCCCGTGGCCACAAAAATAGCCCCTGCGCAGAAAAAGAGGGTGATCTTGCCAAAGGCATGCATGGCAATATGGACCATACCGCCGATCTGTCCCTTGGGCGAAAGAAGCGCAATCCCTAGGACAACATAGGAAAGCTGCGCAATGGTTGAAAATGCAAGCCGTCGCTTCAGGCCGTCCTGGGAAAGCGCGATAAGTGAAGCAACTATGATCGTAAAGGAGGCAACGTAGCAAAGGACGGTTCCAAGATCGAGTGAAGACAACAGGTCTGTCCCAAAGACCCCTGTCATCACACGAGCAATGCTGAATACGCCAACCTTCACAACAGCCACCGCATGCAGCAAGGCGCTGACCGGCGTGGGCGCAACCATGGCTGCAGGAAGCCAGGAGTGAAAGGGCATAATAGCTGCCTTGGCAAATCCGAAAACAAACATAAACAGAAGAAGAACCATCAAGGCTTTAGGCTCGGTTCCGGCGAAAAGACCCTGTTTGGAAAACTCAAGGGTCCCCGTTAGGTTGTAACATATAAGCATGGCAGGCAAAACGAGCCCGATAGAGGTGCCAACGATGTAAAGGAGGTACTTTCGCCCTGAGGCGCGTGCTTCAGGGTCCTGGTGGTGCGTAACCAAGGGGTAGGTGGCAAACGACAGCATTTCGTAAAATAGATATAGGGTTAGAAGGTTTGCTGAAAAGGCCACCCCAATGGTCGCTGAAAGGGCGATGGCAAAGAAGCAAAAATACCTGGTCTGGCTGTGTTCCTTTAGACCTCGCATGTAGCCAACAGAATAGGCAGATGTAACGATCCAGAGTGAAGAAGATACAAGGGCAAAGAGTAGTCCAAGGGCGTCAACCCTGAATGCGATTCCAACACCCGGGAGGATATCTATTAGATTGTAAACTATCTCTTGTTTCCCCAGAACCACGGGTATCATGGAAGCAACAATGCCAAATTTGATGATACCGGCGAGAAAGGTCCAGCCTTCCCTCAGATTTGGTTTCCTACTGGAGGCAATAATAAGAAACGTGCAAAAGAGAGAAACAGAAACGGCAAGTACAGGTTTTATAGAGATGATCGTTTCCATATTCTTAACTCATATCCCCACGGCTGATTGAATCATCTGTCGTACTTCCTGCTCACTAACCGGCTGGTGCAGACAGCCAAAGGCTCCAAAACCCATGGCATCCTTGATCTCTTTTTTCTTGTTGGTACGGGGCAGATAGACCACATGCCAGGCTGGAGCTTCGTTTAAAACCATCTGCAAGTCCATTAAACGCGGCTGGGAACAAATCGATCCATCGATAACGACCACCCCCAGCGCGCTACCGCCAAAATCCTTAATAAAATCCTCGCAGTTTTCACAAAGCTTCAACTCGCAACCGAAGTAGTTCGAGATTCTTTGCATAACTTTCTCAAATCCCCGGTCCTGCGTGATGATGGCCAATGTGTAATCCATATCTCTTTCCCCTGGCTCTCCCTCCAAAGGCCGGATCCCTTACCTCAGGGAGGAGGATTTCAGGAGCCGTCAAGCCCGATGTAACTGCCGTGTTGGCCAGAAGAGGCATCCAGCCCTTGGAGGAAGGGCCAGGGATTTTTCTCCCATGAAGAAATCCATTTGTGTAACTTCTATAAGAAGCGATACGATAAATTGCTGGGGCGTAGTTGGGTTACGCGTTATTTCAAGTTACGTGCCAAGAGGTGAAAATTTGGCATAGAAGCAGGGGGAATGCGAACAACTAATTTAATTTATAGGCAATTATTATATTTTGTAGAAGGGAGGCAAAAGGACAGGGCCGGAAAAGCAACAAGGAGACTGTTCAATATCCGGCCCAAGCGAAGGCTATGAGACCACTATACGTATCACTTCACGTATCACTTCAATAAGTTAGGGAGTGTCTAGAATACAACTGAAGGCCAACGAATTGCTCAACATGCTCGTCAGTGCTTTATCTTTGCGGGCGCATATTGTACTTCTTAAGTTTACTATAAAGGGTGCCTCGGCTAATGTCCAACAGGCGAGCAGCTTGATGTTTGTTCCAATTGCACCCCCGCATAACACTCTCAATAAGGTTCCTTTCGTTCTTTGACAAGGAAAATTCCCTGGGAGTGCCCGCCCGGCTCCGAATTCTATCAGGCAGCACGTCAACTCCAATGCGGCTCCCAGAGGCTATGACCACGGATCTGGCCACAGTATTTTGAAGCTCCCTCACATTACCCGGCCAGTCGTAATCCATCAATAATTTCATCGCCTCGGTATCAAAACCAGTGATTAATTTCCCCTCAATAAGGGAGTGTGTTCTTAGGAAATGATTGGCTAGCAGGGGCACATCTGCGCTGCGTTCGCGTAAGGGAGGCAGTTTTATCGGTATAACGTTTAGACGATAGTAGAAATCCTCCCGCAGGCGTCCTGCTTTCATTTCCTTTTCAATGTCTTTATTGGTGGCCGCAATGACCCTGACATTGACCTCGACAAGATGCTCTCCTCCCACTCTCTCAAAACTTTTGTCTTGTAAGAATCGCAGCAAAAGTACCTGGGTTTCCAGCGGCAAATCAGCCACTTCGTCCAAAAAAAGAATACCTCCCTGGGCCCTTTCCAACCGCCCCCGCTTTTTGCTGAGGGCTCCGGTAAAGGCCCCTTTTTCATGCCCGAAGATTTCTGAGTGGACCAGGGTCGGTACAAACGAAGAGCAGTGGGCTACAATGAATGGGGTATCCTTGTGCTTGCCTGCCCCATGAATGGCACGGGCCACTAACTCCTTTCCGGTACCGCTCTCGCCCGTTATTAGGACCGTACTTTTTGAGTCGGCTACAGATTGGATCAGCCGATAAATTTCCTGTATAGGCCGGCTTCGGCCAACAATTCCCATGAACCTATCTGGTCCGGTCAGCTGTTTTCTGAATGCCTCTTCCCTAACCTCTTGGGAAACCTGGTAACGGACTACACCGGAAATCTGGCGGATCAGGGCTTCAACGAAGAGCATATCGGTTTCCACTTCTATGTCCAAAGAAGATGAAACAAGCATGTAAAGACCATGACATTGGCCCTCCAGTTCAATAGGTACAGCCATCCATGTACTAAATCCTGCTGCCAGTTCCAGGATAATTGCCGGGCAATCCCCCTTTTTTGTCCCTGAGCAGGTTGGTCTCATTTTGTCTCTGGTCAGGAACTGTAACAGGGTGTCTTCCAACTTTAGGCTCCTGATCCTCCTTTCAGCTCGATCATAGCAGGTTTGTCTATCTTGCCCTTTCTCCGCTCGAGGAAAATAGAAACCATCTCGATCCGGGGTTAGGAGGAACATCCAGGCATGAAAGCCGGGGTAAAAGTCTTCCATTATGTCCTGGAGTACACGACACATTCCGTTCAGATTATATTCCTTGGTTACTCTCAAAAGAACGCGGTTTATGGCTTCAAGTTCGTTATGCTTTCTCTTAAGTTCCTTTTCAGCCTGTTTGCGCGGCGTAATGTCTTTCATGTGTTCGATGATGCCAACTACACGGCCGCTGGGATTTTTAAGAGGAAATGCGGAAAGATCGATCCACCGTGTCGGGTTCTCTTCTGATGGAGAAGGAACTATGTTGCAATGTGCCTCGCCTGTCGTGAGCGTGCGGAGTGTGGGGCAACGAGGACACGGAGACTCCCTTTTGTGGTAAGCTTTGTAGCATTTCTTGCCAACCAGTGGCACCTGGGATGCATACACCTTCTCCGTCCAGGGATTCACCCGCACAATATTGAATTCACAATCCACAATGGTCATCCCATCCTGTATTGCGTCGAATACGGTCTGGAGGAAACGTCCCTCCTCCCGCAATGCCTGTTCCATCCGGTTGCGATCGGCAACCCCTTCTTCTTCAATCTGAAAGATATCCTGGAAAAGACGGGCAGCGACATGGTCCATCAATCGGACGTGGTCTGGCTTGGTTCGGGAGATTTCACTGGCCACCTTGTCGCTACCCGTCACCTCGATGATCATATTGAGATTTCTGAGTTTGTATAGATCGCGATAGTCTTTTGTGGTGTAAATACCCTTTTCCTGAGCGTAGCGGTAACACTCGGTGTTCAGATTGATATCGGCTACCCCGATCAGCTTCATTCGAAGCTTCTTGAACTTTTCGGCCAATATCATATCCACTATCGCCTTGCATCCTGGGCCGCCGCCCGCAATGGCTACGTTAAGCTCCTCAGCCTGTTCCATCATTTGATCCTTTCTCAAATGTTGACATAAGAAGTCAGCACTTGTGGGACATGGGGTAAGAAATTATACGGCAAGGGGTAATTATTTGTACACTAACAGAGAATCAATTGTCAACCTGTGAACAAAGAACCTTCTGCCTGACTTGTGAAATGAATTTGCAAATAAATCTAATGCCCCCTAACCCGGACAAGTCGGAACCAAAATAAATTTATCACGAAAACACGAAAGTACGAAAACACGAAAAAAAGCAATTAGATACTAAAACCAAATGTCGAGTCAAATCCCAACGACAAATTGCCCAAGTCTCTCACATTGAATTATATGCGCATTGCATTTATTTGTACTTTGGTCTTTTTCTCTTTCGTGCTTTCGTGTTTTCGTGATTGTTTTTCAATTTTCTGCCAGAAAAAACGAACTTTAGAACTAAGGAACTAAGGGGAAAAATTGACAAGTAACCCTGTTGTTGCTAATCTTTCTATTAACTGTTTCAAAACCCATTGACGACTCCATTTTGGACATTTTTTAATAAAGTTCTTGGCAACGCGAAGCGTCACAAAATTAGGCGCTTAGCGCCGCAACATCGACAAAGTTGTTGATGTGACATAATTTTTTTGTACTTATTGATCAATAGTGAGCTAAAGTTTGAAGTGCCTAAAGTGAACTAAAGTTAATGTGCACGCCTTCGGCGTGGTCAATCTTAAAAACAGGCTGCGCTGAAAGCGCACTCCTTAACTTTAGGCACTTTACACTTTTATTTTGAATAGTATCTACCCTGAAGGGGCCACCTCTTCCGAGCTCTGTCTTGGACGAGGCGTAGCATTTCTTAACACTGAAAATCTCAAGTGCTTTCCTCCCAAATTGCTCAATGTCGTTCGCAAAACGGGCCTTTTTCAGATACGTAAAGTGTTACGATACCGGCAATCTTTTCACCACGAGAACTGCCACTGTGAAAACACTCATTTGTATTGACGGGCACGACCTTGCTTTGAAAGCCGCAATACTGGCGGCGAAGTTTGCGTGCACCACGAATAGCGAGGCCACCTTTCTATATGTTCGAAGATATCGAAGGGACACTCGCGGTTACAACATTCCAAGGAAGACGACAGAGGTATTTGCCAACTGGAAGGAAGAACTTCCGGAGATGAAGTATCTCCACGAGGCTGAAAGCGTGTTTAAAAAAAATCGGGGTTGCAGGGAAAACGAGACAGAGTTGGAAGAGCTCCATAGAGCCCTGGTCCATATTGGCGACGGTGTTTTTGAAGAGGGAACGGTCCGACTACGTTCTGCCGGCAGCACTCATCTTAAAATCAGAGAGGGCATTCCTCACGAAGAAATACTCAAGGAAGCCGAGGAAGGCCATTATGACCTTGTCATGTTAGGGGCACGCCATGTTGCTGGGTGTCACTGGTACGATATCGAGCACATTCCTCTGAGCGTTGTCCAAAAGGCCCCGTGCCCAGTTACAGTGATAGGCAGGGAATTTGAAGAAGGACAACCCGTGTTGGTGTGTGTTGGGAAAAAGGACCTCCCGGAATCAACCTTACACCTATGCCGAGTTTTAGCCACAAGAATGAAAAGTGAAATTGAGGTCCTAACCGTACTCAGGACTTCTGAACCGACTTTTCAGTTTTCCAAAAGGGTCTCTTCCATGATCGCTGAATGGTCAGAGGGCTCTTTGAAGGTGAGTTCGAAAGTCTTGACCGGTGACCCGGCCAAGGTCATTCTTGAAGTAGCACCGAATTATGGCCTTATTGTTTGCTCAGCTAACGAGAAGCGAAAGAAAAATCGATTGGGCAAAGTGACCAAAAAGGTGCTGTGTCATAAGTTCAATGTGCTTGTTTCGAGGTAGGGGTAATAGATCACCTTATGATTCAATGACTTTTCAGGCTTTCATGATACCGAGATTCGAACTGTAAAGGTTGTTCCAACCCCCACTTCGCTCTCGAAATAGATATCGCCTCCGAGCTGCCGTAAGATATTCTGGCAGATGGGAAGCCCTAAGCCGGTTCCCTTTCCCGGGGGTTTGGTCGTATAAAAGAGGTCAAAAATCTTTCCCTGATCTTCTTTTGGAATTCCCACCCCGTTATCTGCAACGCTTATCTCGACCTCCGAGTTGTTATTGACAGTTCGAATCTCGATGCGTCCGTTGTCTCCCCCCTTTTCTATTACAGCATGAATGGCATTAGCAAGACAGTTCACAAAGACCTGTTCCAACAACTTGGGATTTGAGTTCACTGAAAGAGGCCCTTCGGCAAAATTTAGGTCTATTTCAATGCCACTGTGTTTAAGTTCAGGCTTAAGCAAGCCAATAGTCTCTTCAAGTAGTTCGTGGACATCAAACTCGCTTTTTGTTGGAACTGAACCGCGAACAAAGGTGAGTAGCTTATGGGTGATGTCACGGCATCGCCCTGTCTGAGCCTTAATCTGTTTTATTACGTTTTCCAGCTCTTGGCGGTCATCGGGGCTCAGGCCCTCGGCATCGCCGATCACCTCTGCTGCCCATCCCGAGGCTTCACGTATAACTGCCACCGGATTGTTGATCTCGTGGGCCACGCCGGCGGCTATCCGGCCTATTTCTGCTAGCCGGTCCACCTGGATGAGATCTTCCTGGAGCCTTTTCCACCGGGTAATATCCTGGCATATTGCTACCGTACCGATTCTTTGACCTTCTCTGTTAGTCAGGTCCATCAACGAGGCATTACAATAAACCGTTTTTCCGTCCTTGTGTTGAAAGGGGACATCCAGCACCAGGGCGCACCCTTCCTCCTGACAGCTTACCATCACAGGCTCGAACGATTCAGGGTCTTTGGCAAGAGCCTTAATGGGCCTTCCCACAACCTCTTCCCAGGAATAGCCCAGCACCTTTTCGCCCCCTTTACTAAAGGAAATCAGAAGTCCCTCTGCGTCCGTGGCAAAGATCAAATCGGTGGCATTTTGTAATATACACTGAAGGAACCCAGTGGTTTTGTGCAGTTCTATCTTGTAACTCGCCAGCTCCCAGGTGACCTTTTTAAGTTCGGCTTCCGATGAGCTATTCGATACCATAAATTTTTTCGAGCTCGCGAATTGCCTTTCTTATTCCACGCGGCCCCATACCTGCCATTTGGACTTTCTCCACTTCCTCTCGGAACTTTGCAGTCTGTAAATCCACTTTCCTTTTGTAGGCTTCTGAGATGGCAACCAAAAGCTTGTCGTAATCAACTGGCTTAAGGAGGTACTCAAAAGCCTCCTGCTGGCCGCTTTCTAACGCTGATTCAACGGAACCGTGGCCTGTAAGCACGATGCACTGAAGGAAAGGCTGGATCTGCCTTAGCCTTTTCTGAGTTTCCACCCCATCGATCCCGGGCATCTTGAGATCCACAACCGCCACGTCATAAGGCTCATGCTGTGCTACCTCGACAGCTTGTTCGCCGGAAAAGGTGGCCTTTACTGCGAACCCTTTTTTTAGTAGTCGCTTGGACAGGTATTCTAGCAAATTTTCCTCATCATCTACCAAGAGAACACGAATGTGTTGCTGATCGCTCATGGTTTTCTCCTTCCATTTGGTTTTTAGCCATTGCTGGCTTTTGGTAAATAAGTAAACTAGTAGGAAAAGGGCTTTGCAGCCACAATTAAGTGTTTCCTTAATATCAGTTTCCCCTCAAGTCGTCAAGAAAATTTACCATCCCCTCCCAACCTTGATCTTCGCTAAATCAAATGGTTAGCCCTTCATAAATCTTCAACCCGTATCTTCCGTTTTTTTGGGAGATGCAGCCATACCGCCATTCTAATAGTCAATTTACGTGCCAAAATTGAAAATTTGTTCTTAGAGGCGGTATAAATTCTAATAATTCCTTTAATTCATTAGGAATTGCAATATTTCGTTGAGGGGGGGGCAACAGCAATGGGTTGGCAAGACCACAAACAGACTGTTCAATATCCGACCCAAAAGGAGCTTAATGGATCGGCAAAAATAAAGGCTAACCGCGAGAATCGCGGTTAGCCCAAGCAGGAGGAAAGCCGATGAAGAAATTTCTTCACGGCGTTCGACATTGTATAACGCAACAATGATGCCAAACTGTGATGTTTGAGGAGAGATTTCATCTTGGCTGGGGCCCCTATGGGGGGATAAAGGGATAATAAGCTAATTTTTATATAGAATTAATACTTTCTATTGTAGCTTTCTTGCTAGGCGATATCACCATAACACTTTCAGTAAGTGTCTTTTTATGCCTTGCAATGCTTCTCAAGTTGTACAACTTTTTATACAAACTCCCGCAGAATAATCCTTAACTAACTGATACCGCATCGGATTGCATAGGGTGCCAACTTTTTATACAAACTTCCCGCCCAACCTTATTTAACCTATTGATCTTATAAGCAATAAAACAAGGTGCCAACTTTTTATACAAAAAATCTTAGGATATGGTCCAAACTACGTAAAGGTTCGAAATTGTGACTATAAGGCATGTTTGCAAAGCGTTGCAGACGAGCTTACACGATATTGTACTTTTTCAGGCGATATTGCAGATTGGCTCGTGGAATGCCAAGAAGGTTGGCCGCCCTAGACTGAACATTGTTTGACAGGGAAAGGGCATTTTGAATCAGTTTCTTCTCTATGGCATCCAGCGTTTCAGGAAGATTGGATAGTTTTTGCCAGTCTATTGGAATTTCAAGGTCAGTAAAGCTCACAAGGTCTTTGGGCAGGTCGTCCGGGGTGATCTCTTGGCCATTACTGAAAAGTACGGCCCGCTCAATGGCATTCTCAAACTCCCTCACATTCCCGGGCCACCGATGATTACACAAAAAGCGCATGGCTTCAGGGGAGAAGGTTATTTCTCCTTTGTTCGATTCCTGGGCAAATCTTGTTCCAAAGTAGGCTGCCAACAGGGGGATGTCTTCGGGCCGCTCCCTCAAAGTGGGCAGTTTGATGTGGACCACGTTCAGGCGGAAATACAGGTCTTTTCGGAAGCGGTGTTGTTGCACCTCTGCCTTGAGGTCCTTGTTTGTGGCTGCGATCAAACGGACATCCACTGCAATGGTTCTGGTGCCTCCCACCCTCTCAAAGCTCATCTCCTCCAGCACCCGCAGAAGCTTTACCTGTAGGGAGACCGGGATTTCACCGATCTCATCAAGAAACAGGGTTCCCCCATCTGCACGCTCAAACCGGCCCTTTTTCATGGCAGTGGCACCGGTAAAGGCCCCTTTTTCGTGACCGAATAGTTCACTTTCCAGCAGGGTCTCGGTGAGGGCTGCACAGCTGATTGCCACAAAGGGCTTGTTGCGGCGAGGACTGTTAAAATGAATCGCTTTTGCGATCAGTTCCTTGCCGGTACCGCTCTCGCCAGTTGTCAATATTGTGGTCTTGGTGTGTGCTACCTTCAGAATGATATCAAATATAGCCTGCATTGGCTTGCTTTTGCCGATAATGTTGTCAAAACGATAACGGCTTTCTAGGGCTTGGACAAGACGCCGATTTTCCTTTAAGATCCCATATGTACTGACGGCTTTGTGGATGACCTGTTTCAGTGTTTCATTCTGAAATGGTTTCAGGATAAAGTTGAAGGCCCCCAATTGCATGGCCTCTACGGCCTTTTCCACCGTTCCGTATGCCGTCATCATGACCACCGGCAGGTCGGGGACTTTTTGCTTGATTCGCTTGAGAAGTTCTATGCCGTCCATGGTAGGCATCTTCATATCTGTTAGGACCAGATCAAGGTCCGTGGTCTCCACAATCTCAAGGGCATGTTGGGCGCTATCGGCTGTCAGTGTTTCGTACCCCTCCCCTGACAGAAAGGCACCTAGAACCACAAGGTAATTTTTTTCATCATCCACAATAAGTACTGTTTCCATCGGTCTATTCCTATTCGTTATTCAACATCGAGCCGTGCATACGGCAAACGGCATAGAGCAGAGGGCAAAGAGCAAAGCGCAAAACCCGACACCCTATGCACCATGATCTATGCTCTATGCGCCACGCGGTTTGCAGGCAGGGTGACCGTTACCTGGGCACCTTTCTCCGGTGCATTTTCAATCTCAATATCGCCGCCATGGCCCTCAATGATTTTTCTTACAATCGGAAGCCCCAGCCCGCTCCCCTTATCTTTTGTGGTAAAAAAGGGTTCCCAGATCTTGTTCAAGGTTTCATCAGAAATCCCGGGCCCCTCGTCGCAGAAAACGATCGTCAGGGTGTTTCCATATGCAGATAATTCAATGTATATTGCCCCGCCTTCCGGCATCGCCTGCATGGCGTTCAACAGGATATTCAGAAATGCCTGATACAGCAGTCCGGGATCGGCCTGTATCTCCGGGATATCGCTCGCAAATCGAGTGTGGACCTCGTAGCTGTTCTTGTTGATTTCCGGTGCAAGGAATGTAAGATTTTTCTTTATGACTTCATCCACTTTGCAGGGCATGAGGTTGGGTGCCTGGGGCCGGGCAAAATTCAGAAAATCGGTTACGATACCGTTAAGCCGGTCGGCCTCCTCTACAATGACGTCTGCTAGCTTGACTTCAGTGTCTGTGGGGGCTATTTTCTGTTTTAAAAGCTCGCCTGTGCTGCTAATGATTCCTAGGGGGTTGCGGATCTCATGGGAAATGCCGGCCACCATTTCGCCGAGACTTGCTAACCGCTCAGCATGGCTCAGTTTTTCTTTCAGCAGGAGTCGCTCCTGGGCCCGTTTCTCGATGATTTCCTCGCCCCGTTTTACAACATGGCGAAGGATAAGAAAAAGGACGCTCATAATGGCGACAGAGGTGAGAATAATTCTGTGCTTAAAATGAATGATTGTCCGGTAATCCTCAGACAGGTCTTGAACGATCTCGAACACCCCGAGGATGGGTCCTTCGATGTTTGACAAGGGCTTTTCGGCCCTCAAAGGCACATAAGTTCTCAGCTCTCCTTCTCTCGGGGCTCCGAACATAAGGCCCCAGAATCCTCCTCTGCGTATCAGTTTGGAGCGTGATTTGCCTAGAAGGGCTTGCTGATAATCAATGCCTCCCAAGCCTTTTCGCCCTACCAGTTTCTTGTCAAAGCTATAGAAGATCACATTCTGTTCACGGTCAAACATGTTGACCGTTTCCACGCTAAAACTGTGGAGGGTGTTCCTGACAACTTTGTCGAGGCGGTTAAACAGAGTCTTGTTCCGCAGTTGAATGACTTGGCCAAACTGAAGGGCGGCAGGTATAATGAACTGGAGGAAGACCTGATGGTTCAGGTTTTCTGCCATTAAAAAGGCGTAATCTTCGCTTTTTTTCAAGAGCACTGTCTCGGCCCGATTGGCGATTACCATAGACAAGGCCAAAGAGCCCACAAGGATTACAACAAGGCTGGTAAAAGTAAAATATTTAACGAGCTTAAAGGGTTTTATCCGATCTATATCTTTTGGGTCCATCCCTCTGCTCACTATACCATTATTCGGTAAGGTCTTTTCTCCTGACGTTTTGAAGCGATCATTTGGGCTCTATCCTCAAAGCCCTTTCGTCCCATCATCCCGTAGGTAAATTTTTTCCCGGCCTCAACGCCCGGCTGATCCAACGGATTGATCTCAAGAAAACCTCCCGCATACAGGGTCTGAACCTCAAACATGAACAGGAGTTGTCCTACAGTAAAGGGATTGATTTCAGGGAGCCTTATTGCGGTATGAACGCGGCGTGCCTGTGTCAGGGCAAACTCGGTGGCTTGCTCTTCGGCCTGTATCAGATCATTCAGCGTATGCCCCCCGAGGTAGCTCACCCCATTCATACGATTGAAGACTGCAGGAATCTTGACTGTTTTTCGGAATTTTCCCACTGTAAGAAAGGTAATCACCTTGTCAAAGGGGCCTTCCATATAGAGCTGGAGCTGGGAGTGCTGATCCGTGACACCGAGAGCCTTTATCGGGGTTGGTCCTACATGCACTACCCGACCATTAACGTCGAGTCGTTTGCCTAGGCTTTCTGCCCAGATTTGACGGTACCAGTCAGCTACATCCCGCAGGGCATCCGAATAGGCCATCATCACAGAAATCGGCTTGTTTTTTGTAGTGTAGGCCAATACCTGAAGCAGGGCATTCATGGCCGCTGGGTTTTTCCACAAGCCTCCCTTCTTGCAAGCCCTGTCCGCATTCCGCGCTCCGGCAAGAAGTTCAGCAATATCAATACCGGCTACTGCTGCCGGAAGAAGCCCAACAGGGGAAAGAACAGAGAAACGTCCTCCA
>DAOUTV010000291.1 GCA_030668505.1 Desulfobacterales bacterium
AGGTGAAAAGACTAATAGATACAGAGGGCGCCCTTGTCATATTACTTGATGAAGAGAAGGATGAATTCTTTATCCTCGGCTCAGCTTACGATGACACTGCTACTCAAGAAAGGGTAAAAGAGGTTCGATTCTCCATGGATCAGCTTATGGCAGGCAAGGTTATCAAATCAGGGGAACCGCTTATCGTTTCTGATACCTCTGAGGACGCCGAACTTCACAGAGAAAGAGATAAAAAACTCGGATACCACACCAGAAATCTACTTCAGGTGCCGCTAAGGAGCAGTGATCGAATCATAGGCGTGTTATGTGCCATTAATAAAAAAGAAGGGACCTTTGGCCAGACTGATGTTGAGCGACTGAGTATGATGGCCGGGACCGTAGCCCTCTCTATTGAAAATGCAAGGTTTTCGGATGAAATAAAAAAGGCATATAGAGAAGTAACCAGTATGAACCGGGCCAAAGACAAGGTTATCAATCACATCTCCCATGAAATAAAGACACCTGTTGCTGTCCTGTCTCCTACCTTGAATATTCTGGCAAAAAAATTGACAAACCTCCCTGAAGAGACCTGGAAGCCGGCCATTGAAAGGGGCCAAAGGAATCTCGATCGCATACTGGAGATTCAATATGGAGTTGATGACATCATGCAGGACAGGCAGTATAAAACATATGACACGTTTTCACTTATATTTGATGAGTGCGCCGATGAACTGGAAGCCTTAATTGCCGAGGAAGTAGGAGAAGGCAAAGTCATCGAGCGTGTCAGGAAACGCGTTGATGAGATATTTGGCCCCAAAGACGTCATTCCGGAAAAGATGCTTTTAACGGAATATGTTCAAGAAAGGCTTAATGGTCTTAAATCATTGTCTTCCCACCGCAAGTTAGAGGTCATAAGCCGGCTTGAGCCTGTACCCCCCATATACATACCGCGGGACCCCTTGAAAAAGGTGATTGATGGTATCGTCAAAAATGCCATAGAAAACACGCCCGATGAAGGAAAAATAGAGGTTTCTGTCCACAAAAAAGAGAAAGGTGCTGAATTGGTTGTGCGTGATTACGGTGTTGGTATCACAAAAGACCACCAGAGGCGCATATTTGAGGGCTTTTTCGCGACTCAAGAGACAATAGACTATTCCTCAAAAACCCCGTTTGATTTTAATGCCGGTGGAAAGGGATCTGACCTTTTGCGCATGAAAATCTTCTCCAAGCGCTATGGTTTCAAGGTGGATATGGTGTCTTCGCGATGTCGATTTATACCAAAAGCAAGTGATGTCTGTCCCGGCAGGATCAGTGAGTGCAAATTTTGCACAACCAAAGAAGATTGTTATAATTCAGGCGGAACCATTTTTTCTCTTTATTTTCCGCCTGCTCCATAAAGAACAAAAATCACAATTTCATGAAAGACACAGAACTCAGAAAAATAATAGCCAACCAGGAAAACCTTGAACGGATCCTCGACAACCTATCGGAAGGCATAATAGCCCACGACAAAGAGAGACGCATCCTGTTTTTTAACCGGACCGCTGAAAAAGTAACCGGTTACAAACGCGATGAGGTTCTTGGAAGGGACTGTCACGAGGTCTTCGGAGGGCCGTTTTGCGGCGGCAGGTGTTCGTTCAAAGAACTTCCCTCCGATCCGTGGGAGGACACATTGTATCCTCTCAACATTTTGACCAAGCAAGGGGAACCCCGCCGGGTCGAGATGACAATCACGGGCATGAACGATAACGAAGGAGGTCTTGCAGGTGTTATCGCATCATTTCGGGATGTCAGTGACCTAATTGGACTGAAGGTGCAGGCTGGCCAGCTCAATAGCTTTGCAGGAATTGTTGGCCGGGATCATAAAATGCTCCAGATCTATAAGCAGATAAGAGAACTCGGCTCTAATGATTATCCTGTACATATAACCGGAGAGACTGGCACGGGCAAGGAATTGGTAGCGAACGCCATACACGATGAGGGCCGGCAGGGAGGCGGTGCTTTTGTCCCAATCAACTGTGCGGCTCTGCCTGAAGGTATTCTGGAGAGCGAACTCTTCGGCCACGTGAAAGGGGCCTTTACCGGTGCAGTGCGGGATAAAAAAGGTCGCTTTGAGCTGGCTCACGGCGGAACTATTTTTCTGGACGAGGTTGCCGATCTGCCAAAAAGTGTGCAGGCAAAACTATTACGGGTCCTTCAGGAAGGCACCTTTGAACGTGTAGGCGGGGAAAAAACCGTCTCGGTAGACGTACGCCTGATCAGTGCAACCAACCGTACGCTCAGGCATGAGGTGGAAAGGGGCGGTTTTCGCGAGGACCTATTCTACCGAATTAATGTATTTCCCATTCATATACCGCCTCTCAGACAACGAAAGGGTGACATTCCTTTGCTGCTGGAGCACTTCCTTGAAAAGGCCCGGATGGAAGTACAAAAAGCAGCTAACTTTTCTGATGAGGCACTGGGCATCATGGTCAACTATCCCTGGCCGGGCAACGTTCGGGAGCTTCAAAGCGCTATTCGGTTTTCCATCGTAAGGTGCAGGGGCCATATTATTCAACCTGAGAATCTCCCAATGGAATTAAGAAACTGGAAAGACACCCGTTCATCCCGAGGGCCTTCGGGCAAACTGGATACCGAAAGTGTCCGGGCCGCCCTGACTCAAAGCGGAGGCAACAAAGCTAAAGCCGCCAGGCTCCTGGGTGTGGGTCGTGCCACCCTTTACCGATTCCTTGCCAGATTTCCGGATATGTCATGAAGCCCTTGCTTTATTATGGCATCCATTCACGCTATTCGTTAAATGGCCCATCGCGGATTATTGTGAAAGCCTTTGCTCACATCATGTAGGGTGGCATTTTATATGCCACCGCAACCCCGGTCGGGTATAAAACCCGACCCTACAATGCTTTTGCGCTAT
>DAOUTV010000152.1 GCA_030668505.1 Desulfobacterales bacterium
CCGCGACCATGGCATAGGTGACCGCGGTGTCATAGGGGATACGACCTACCAGTTCAATCCGGTTTCTTGCACAGTAGTCTGCAATTTGATTAGACATCTCCTCGTTTAAGTCGAATTTATTGACACAGGCGAGTGTCGGTATCTTAAAGTGGGCAGCCAACCCTCCAACTCGCTCAAGGTCGTGCAAACCCGACAAGGTCGGTTCGGTCACAATCAGGACCGCACTAGCACCGGTTATGGAGGCGATTACCGGACATCCTATCCCAGGGGGGCCATCTACAATAATGGTGTCAAGCCCTCGCTCTTCGGCCAACACCCTGGCCTGGTTTCTCACCAAGCTGACCAGCAAACCAGAGTTTTCTTCTGCAATGCCCAACCTTGCATGGACCATCGGCCCGAACCGTGTGTCTGAGATATACCACTTGCCGCATATATTCTGTGGAAAGTCGATGGCCTCAACCGGGCAAAAATAGACACACACGCCGCATCCTTCACAGTCGATCTTGTCCACTACAAAGTCCGGGCTGATTGCGTTAAACTGGCAGCGCTCCAGGCATTCCCCGCATTCAGTGCAGATTTCCGGGTTTATCTGGGCGGTTCTGCCCCCCTTGAAATCTTCTTCGTGCTTTATTGCAGGGGTGAGTATCAAGTGGAGGTCGGCCGCATCCACATCTGCATCAGCCAAAACCTTGTTTCGAGCAATGGCTGCAAAAGAGGCCACCACACTCGTCTTTCCGGTGCCTCCCTTTCCACTAATAATCGTCAGCTCTTTCATCCGACCAACCCCGCTATTTTTTCATAGACCGCTCGAAGCTCATCCTTCATCTCAGGCCTGATGTCCACCATCATGATGCCACGGGAATAGGCCTCAGCAATTTTACGGTCATCTGGAATCTCCATCAAAATCGGAATGCTTTCCTCTCTAGCATATTTGGCGACCTGGTCGTCTCCGACGTCGGAACGGTTGATAATGATGCCAAGTGGAATTTTCAGAATACGTATAGCCTCAACAGCGAGCTTCAGGTCGTTTAATCCGAAAGGCGTAGGTTCGGTCACCAAAATCGCAAAGTCCGAACCCTTCAGGGCTGCAATCACCGGGCAGGATGTCCCTGGTGGGGCATCTATGATGGCAATTTTCTGAGGATCAATGTGTTCCTTTACCCGGTCGATAAGAGGCGGAGACATTGCCTCGCCAATCCGCAAACGGCCATGAACAAACTCCACTGACCCGGATGTGCCTTTTTCCAATACGCCAAGGGCCCGTCCCTTCTCGCTTATGGCTTCCTTTGGGCAGACCATCATGCACCCCTTGCAACTGTGACAGAGCTCAGGGAACGTCAGGACCTTCTCTCCAATGACTGTAATGGCACTGAACTGGCAGATTTCATAGCATTTTCCACAGAAATCGCACCTGTCAAGATCGACTTCCGGGACCGGTATTTCTACTGTCTCAGTGTGGTTGATTTCAGGTTTCATAAAAAGGTGGGCATTGGGTTCTTCAACATCACAATCCAACAGCTGCACACCCCCATTTAGTGAAACGGCCAGGTTGGTGGCGATGGTGGTTTTGCCCGTACCACCTTTTCCGCTTGCAATACAAATAACCATACGACCTATCCCCGTGTCATTGTCGCCCCGCACTTGGGGCATTTTTCCTCAAAGCAGGGTTTTCCCTGCTGATGGGATACTCTTTCACCGCAGTCCGGACAAACGCAGTTTCCACCAGGGCCGAGGGCACGGCCACCGCCTCCACCGCGGCCACCGCCACCGCCACCTCCTTGTCCCATGCCTCTACCAGTTCCAGGGCCTTGACCACTTGGGCCTGTTCTATCTCCTCTTGGCATTGTCGCCTCCTTAAAAAGTAGATTGGGTTGCAATTCAATTTTTATGGTTTTTCATTTTCAAACTCTTTGATTCGCCTGTGGATTTCATCCATTTGCTCGCGCAATATCCGGGCATCTTCCTTGAGATGGGTTAGCTCTTCTTCCTTTGTAACCTGGCCTGAAGACGCCATGGCAGATCGGCCACAGAGGCCTCCTCCCATACCTCGCCCCATGCCCATGCCGCGACCACCTCCCATGCCGCGACCACCTCCCATGCCGCGACCCATTCCGAAACCAGTATCAGGTACTTGCCGGGGCCGAGAGCCCTGGGGTTGGTTGACAGTGGCCTGGACGCCGGAATGGCTCTGAGCGTTAGGTTTATTGGCTGGCTGTAATCGCCCGTTCTTGTATTGCTGAGCGGCCTCACGCACAATGCCTGATATACCCGTAATTATTTCAAGACCTCCTGCCGAAAGGGCCTGGTATGCCTTGGGTCCGACATTTCCAGTGAGCACAGCCTTGGCCCCCTTGTCAGCAACCACCTTGGACGATTGGATCCCCACACCACTTCCTTGAGACAGGTTTGTATTTGCAATTGCTTCAAAACTCATGTCATCCAGATCCACAATCATAAAATATTGACATCTCCCGAATCGGGGGTCGACCTCTGATTCTAGGTCAGGTCCTGTTGATGAAATAGCTATTTTCATAAATGGTTAGCTCCTTTGAATCCTTCTATCTAAATCTAAATCTCTCGGAATCTCTACAAGTTATGGAAATTCCTACGACTGTAGGGCTTTATTCCGACCGCCACAGGCCGGGATAAACCCGCCCCTACGGAGCGTAGCGAAGCTAATTGATCTCCTCCACATTCTTGCCGGCATCTGGCCCGGGACTGGTGACAAAGATGTCTGTGATCTTTACGATAACAGCCGACTTGGCTGTGAGATCAGGTTTTTCAGCTTTAACCATTTCAACCGCCATATCATGGATCTTGCCCGATGTTTCAATCCTGGGAGTTCCTTTGAATTGATATCCTTTGCGGGGTTTGACATCCCAATCCCAGAATGAAACAGCTATAACCGGATTCGATTGGATGTTTTCAAAGGTCTTTTTCATGAAGATATCAGCCATCATTATCTCATCATCCGAAAGGATTTTCACAAAATGAATTGGAACCACATTAGGGGTGCCATCCTTGGTACAAGTAGCCACGGCATAACCCCTGGTCTTTTCCATCACATCTTTCATGTCTTGCGTCAATTTTGCCATTTGTCGCCTCCTCTCTTTGTTTTTTTGGTTACGATTTCACGTGGTGTTCCAGTGAACACACCGACCATGCAGCTGGGAGAAGCATTTACCCCTTTTCCACTATTCGGTGGAACTCTTGATGTCCACATGACGGACATTTTTCAGGTCGCCCTGTGCCGGGTGGTTCTTTCCACCGGTTTTGGCAATGGTCGCCGTCACACAAAAAGACACGGATGGCGGTCGGGTCTACCCGTTTGTAATTTCCCCCCTCCACATTGATCGCCTTTCCGTGGATTAACGCATCTGCTACGGTCTTTCGTGCATTTTCAATAATACGTCCGAATGTCGCTCTTGACACCTCCATCTGTTTGCCTGCTTCTTCATGGGACATCCCCAACAAGTCGGCAAGCCTTAACGCTTCGAGTTCATCTACGGTCAACTGGTTCTGTTCCAAGTCCACCATTGGTACCCCGCGTGGTTTAAAATAGTTTATCCGTGGATCAATCGTTACAAGGCGACTTTTTTGAGGACGTACCATTTGCACTCCTTTATAAGCATATGCTTAAAACTCAATATAGGGAGCGAACTCAGAGTTGTCAAGTTGTTTTCTGCCTTTTCTTGAATGGTATTCGTATGGTGAGATTGAGTTACTTCCAGAGGTTCAGGTAATGGACGAATTGCCGAGGGCTTAGGGTGGAAAAACGGTCGAATTCTGCAAACATCTCGAGTCCCGGAATGAGGGCCTTTACGACGGGTATATCCAGATCCTCTCGCGTCAGATTGACATAGATCGGTCTGAAGCCGTTTGTGACCAAAAGCCTTTCCAAAAGTCTCAAGTCCCGGGCTACGTTGCCTGACGAATAATCTGCTAAGGTTTCGTCCTTTACCTTTTTCAGGCCACGGGGTGCGGGCACGGTCCGGAACCAGGAGGAGTGGAACGGTACCTCGGTCAGTGCAGATACAACCGCTCTTTTCCCATCCAGGTGTGCTGCGCACCCTTTGAGAATTTCTCCGTCTGGGCCTTGAATGAAAGCTTTGTAGCATGGAATGCCAAATTCAGATGTGATATCCAAGAATTGGATCTGGATACCTTCCTTTTTGCAATGCTGTAAAATGTCCTTTACCGGAGGATCGTCAGATTCCAACAAAAAACACCTTTCGATAGAATAGGGCATAACGCTTTCCGCATCCCTTTCTATAACCTCAAGTAGGCTATGCAGCTTGGCCTCCTCAAGCGTATTTCCCGATGCCAGACCAGTCGAGGGCAGACCACTTGTAAGGCAGATTTCGTCGAGATTGCAAAAGAGAAAGACCAGCTGAGCCGGTACGTATATAGGATGTGTCCCGTTCTCATCCACTCTTTCTGCGACAATCCAATACAGGGGCTGGTTTTGATAGGGGACCTCAAGATGCATGTCATTGGGGTCCAATACCTCATAAGGCTTTTCCGTCAAGTCTTCATAGCGGGCTTGAATCAAAG
The DNA here is from genome assembly GCA_030668505.1 of Desulfobacterales bacterium. Taxonomy (GTDB): domain Bacteria; phylum Desulfobacterota; class Desulfobacteria; order Desulfobacterales. Next base: position 4,555 of record DAOUTV010000152.1, read on the forward strand.
GGTGGCCATCCTTGTAATGGAGCACACTGCAGGAATCAAAACTGGCAAATGACGATACCCTTTCAACCACTTCCATCAAGCAGGAGGCCCTCGCCTGGTCAATATTGAGCCCCTTACCGTAGCTGGTCTGAAGCCCTGTCAGTTGCCAATGGTTTCTCCCTGTTGATACGCTGACATGCAGGAACCATTGCATTTGAAGGGCATAAGGACTGAGGCTGGCCGGGTTTTCCATTTCAGGTCCAGTCTCTAGGTCCACAGTCTTCAGCCTTTCCATAGCCCTTGTAGAAGTCTCCACGGGACCGGGCTTTTTTTCGGTATCTTTTGGCGATATCCCCTTTTCGGTTTGATCCAACAATGCTTCGATCCGTATCACCCTGTTTGCCCATGCATCCATGTCTTCCTGCTCGATGGGAATGGGGAAGTCCAACTCATCCACAAGTGTTGGGGGTTTGTGTTGGAGGATATTCTCGGAAAAAAGCCTGAGCCAATAAGCCTTCTCGTCCTCCCCTTTTTTCAAGGTCCAGTTGACATAAATCAAAGGTGTGTACTGTGCTAATCTATTGATGTCTGTTCCGTCGAATTCACGTGTCAAGGCGTGCAATCTGTTGTTGAGCATGCAGACCTCATACATAAGTGCCATGAGATGGGGGTTCTTGTCTTTCCCCCTTTCTATCAATTGGCGTGTCAGGTTGGGCCCAAATTTTCCTGCCAGTTCAAGAAGGTACTTATGCATAAAATCATCATTGGGATGATCTTTGATGTATTCAAGAGCATCTTCAAAATCTAAATTTTCCTGGGGCGTGCATGTAAACCATCCAGTACCAAACTCGGTGCCCATGTGTTCAAGCTCATACCTCATATTAAACCCTAACCCGGATAAACCGGAAATCCGACACGAAGTGAAGCTTGCGCTAACCACGAAATCCGAAACTCGAAACAAATCCGAAATTCTGAATTTCCAAATGTTGATGATCTCGTAAAAAGTCGAAAAACACCATTTTTTGTCATTCCGGCGAAA
>DAOUTV010000279.1 GCA_030668505.1 Desulfobacterales bacterium
GCCATCGGGATCATCCATTCAATATGGAAGCCTATACCCAAACGTTTCAAAGATTTCATTGGTATCCCCAAGCCCAATATGTACCAGTCTCTCCACACCACGATGATCGGACCTTTGGGGGAGCGGGTGGAGATTCAGATTCGCACGAAGGAGATGGATCGTATAGCCAGGGACGGCATTGCGGCTCACTGGCAGTATAAGGAGAAAATCGGCTTTGATCAAAAGGCGGGGGCTGCCTTTCAGTGGCTTAGGAAACTGGTAGAAGAACAGAAAAACCTCAAGGACCCCGACGAATTCATGGAAAGCGTGCGAATCGAACTTTTTCCTGATGAGGTGTATGTATTCACACCAGGGGGCGATGTGTTGGCCTTCCCCAAAGGGTCCACCCCCGTGGATTTTGCCTATGCGATCCATACTGAGGTGGGACGCCAGTGTACAGGGGCCAAGGTGGATGGCCGAATGGTTCCGTTAAAGTATGAGCTGAATACCGGCCAAAGGGTCGAAATTATCACATCGTCCAATCACCAGCCCAGCAAAGATTGGCTGAGCTTTGTCAAGACAGCCAAGGCCCGATCTCAACTGCGCCAGCACATCAAGCGGGAGGAAAGGAAACTGAGTCTGGCGCTGGGACGTGAGATGTGCGAGAAGGCACTGCGCAAGCACCATGTAAGTCTGAATAAGTTTCTGAAATCAGATGAGATGGCAAAAGCGGTACACGATCTTGGCTACAAAACCCCTGACGACCTGATTGCAGGCGTTGGATACGGCAAGGTAACCCCTCTGCAGGTAGCCCGGTACTTGCTCCCGAAAGCTGAGATCAAGGACGAAAAAGAGACCATTGTCGACAGGCTGAAACAGCGTATTAAGGGAAAAAAAGCAAAGTCAGGCATATTGGTAAGAGGCGTCGACGACATACTGGTTCGCTTTGCCAATTGCTGCTCTCCCTTGCCGGGTGATCCTGTGATTGGATATATCACCAGAGGTCAAGGGGTAACGGTTCACCGCACCAGTTGCCTCAATGCTCTAACCATGGATTCAGAGCGGCGGATCGAATTGGAATGGGCTCCGGAGAGTGATGAGCTTTACCCAGTGAGGATTCATGTGCTGTGTGACGACAAGATAGGCCTTTTGGCCAATATTACTGCGGCTATAAGCCAGGGTGCAGCCAATATCCTGGATGCCAAGGTCAACACCCGGGCAGACCAGCGGGCGGATTGTTATTTCACTATCTCTGTATCAGGCGCCGACCATCTGGCAAATGTGACCAACTTGATCAAAAAGATCAGGCACGTCATAAAAGTTAGTCGCCTTGCCGCTTGACAGTAGAAGTTAGGGGTTTTTTCTTGGGGTATATGTACTCAGGCCGGTTTTTCCACTAGGCCCGAGCGGATGCACCGTGTGCATACCCTGATTCTCTTGACACTGCCATTCCGGACGGCACGAACCTGCTGCAAATTAGGGTAAAAGCGTCGCTTTGTGAGATTGTGAGCATGGCTCACATTATTACCGCTCATGGGTTTTTTCCCGCATATTTCACATACTCTTGCCATATTGTTGCACTCCTTTTAATAATATCAAATTTCTCGAATGTTCAATTCTCTTAGAAGCTGTTTCAAAACTCTTTGACGACTACATTTTGGCCATTTTTGCCAAAAGTTCTTAGCGAAGCGTCAAAAATTGTAACTGTTTGAGGGCGTTAGCCCGAGTTTTACAGTTTTAGCGAAGCAAGCTTGATGGTCTCGTAAAAAGTCGAAAAATCCCATCTTTTGTCATTCCGGCGAAAGCCGGAATCCAGTTTATTCAGCTAGTTACAAAGGCTCTGGACTCCGGTTTTCACCGGAGTGACGACTTTTTACGAGATTATCAAGCTTAGTACTTTCAAAAATGGACAACCAGACCAAGGAAAAGGGTTTTGAAACAGCTTCTAATCAATTCATTTTATATCGTAATGATGTGCAGCCCAAAACCACAGGCAGGCCTTTTTTGCCACAGGCTTAACTTCGTGTCAAGACTTGAGCCGCGAAAATAGTACCCTGATTGAGCGATGCTCAATCAGATGGTATTGGGTATTTGTTATTAGGTATTGGTTTTATTAGTCTTTTTCAATGCCCCGCTGCTTGCGGCGGGGAGCTTCATTGTCCCGTCCATTTAATTAACGACGTCAGCCGGTTTCTTCCCTGGCTTGGGCTTCAATAGTGGCTTCAATAGGGGCACATCTTAAAAATTAAATTAGGGATAACTTTTCTCATCATATTTTCCAGGCTAAACGGACGAGGTAAAATTGCCCGCTCGTGCTATTTTCGACACCAAAATCAAATAAGGTCTCAAAAGTAATGCAACAAAGACTGGCAGGGGTCCAGTTAATTGACGGACCTGCCTGATATTTTTTAACACTAGAATTAGGCACATCGCTTCCGCCAACAGTTGTATCTTGCCCAAAAGTAGCATTAAAATGCCCCCCCAACATTAGGCTGGGCCGCAAAAAATATCCAAGGTAACTCTCAATGATAGTTTCTTGTCCTGGTTTAGTGTCGATGTCCTTATTTTCCGTATAAATGTTGTATTTGGCAGTGAGTTCCAAGTCGAACTTGCCAAATTGCTTTGCAAATATGAGAGAAGGCCGAAATTTCCACATATTAGCTCCCATATTGGCACTTTTGGTCGAATCATAATCTCCAATGGGGATGTCCACATATCCAACCGCGCCAAACCAGGTCTTCGAATCCGGGTTATCTATGAACCAATAGACGCCACATAGAGTAGCGTCCCCGATCCCTTGGTCGTGGTCTCCCAACATCTCTACGCGGCCAACCGGCTGGATATATGAAAAGTGCCATGCATTGTCAAAAGTCGTTTTATTATAATAAGAAAATCTGAACAAATTTACATAAGAGTCAAGGTCCAAATTGCTTACCGACGTGTTTCCACTTCCATCTTTAAGTCTATCGGCGGTGTAATAAATTGGATACGTTAAAAAGTACTTACCATCCGGGAACGGGATATTGTCTAAAGGATCAAGGGCGTGGCATTGTTCTGAGAACATGAATGACGCAAACAGAAAGAATACAAGACACAGTAAACTAATTTTCGTTCTTTGTTTCATGACTCAACCTCCAAAATTTAGTTAA
>DAOUTV010000150.1 GCA_030668505.1 Desulfobacterales bacterium
AACCAGGGGGATGAAGGCTTTTTCCGGAAGAAGAAAGCCTTCATCCCCAGCACTTGTAGTAATCGTACAGCCGGGCCCTTTTGGGAAGTTACTGGAAACCTTCCCAAAAAGGCCGTCTTCCGGGCTGCACAAGGTTCTCTTTGTGAAAAAAGGGGGGCTTTGAAAAGACTATTCTACTGTTATGATATCCTTGTTGGCCTCAAGAGTCATAGGGCCAATCCCCTGAACCTTCTTAATGTCTTCGACCCGCTCGAAAGCGCCATGTTTCTCCCTGTACTGGACAATCCGTTCAGCGTACTTGGGTCCTATGCGTTTTAGCTGAGTGAGTTCCTTAACAGATGCCTTGTTGACATTGATCTTTACGATGTCTTCACCGGCCTTTTCCACTTCTCCTGCCATCAATCCTGGAACAAAAACAACCATCAGCGCCATTGCCAAAGAAAACACGAACAACTTCTTCAAATTTTTCATAAAAAACCTCCTCCTTATTTTTTTGCCCCCTCTTTTATCTAAGCATTTACGCCTTCGCCCCAAAAAGCCCATCCGGGGCAAAATGGTGCTACCCCATGGCATGGAAGCTATTCCTTGTCAATAGAGCCAATTTCAAAACGTCCCCTTTTGCCCAATATCTGCGTCAGGCTCAAATTTTAATCCTCGAAATACTCAATGTATTCCTGTGGTTAAAATTTTCGCCTTCCTTGATCTTGAACAAAATTGAACATTTTGAAACTGCCTCAATAGCCATAAGGATTAGCCTTGTGCCAATTCCAGGCTGTTTCTATGATTGCCTCGAGCTCGGGAAACTGCGGTCTCCAGCCGAGCTCACGCGAGGCCTTTTCACTGGACCCAACAAGGATTGCAGGATCGCCGGGCCTTCTTTTTCCCACCTTTACAGGAACTGGTCTTCCTGTTACATTTCTTGCAATTTCAATCACTTCTCTAACTGAATACCCCTCGCCGTTTCCAAGGTTATATTCTCCACCCGGCAAGCCGTTCAGGAGCCGTTTCAGAGCAAGGAGATGGGCCTGGGCCAGGTCCTCAATATGAATATAGTCTCGGATACACGTTCCATCTTTGGTCGGATAGTCGTCACCAAATATGTGGATGCAGGGCCTCTGGCCAAGGGCTGTCTGCAGAACCAGGGGAATAAGGTGGGTCTCCGGATCATGATCCTCACCCAACTCACCATCGGGATCTGCCCCGGCTGCATTGAAATACCGCAGGCTCACAGATTCTAGTCCATAACCTACGGCAAAGTCCTTCAGGATCTGCTCGACCATGAGTTTGGTTCTGCCGTACGGGCTGATCGGTCTTAAGGGATGGGTCTCCTCAATAGGAATCCCCAGAGGTTCACCATAGGTGGCGCAAGACGAGGAAAATATGAAATTGGAGACTTTCTCTTTCACCATAACCTCAAGCAGGGAAATTGTGTTGGCCACATTATTCTGGTAATACTTGGCCGGTTCTGTAACAGACTCTCCCACATAGCAAAAGGCCGCAAAATGCATGACCGCCACAATCTCGAAGTCCGAAAATATCTTGCGGAGCAAATCTGAATCACCCATAGAACCTTCGAAAAACGTCCCCCACTTGACTGCCTGCCGGTGGCCACAAACAAGGTTATCCAGCACAATGGGGTTATAACCCTGCCTAACAAGGTGTTTGCACATGTGTGAGCCGATATAACCTGCGCCACCAACAACCAGGATATTCATCATCATGAAACAAGCCTATTCGAACATGAGAATTTTCGTCCGGGGGATGTTAAACTTTTGGAGATTTTCGTAAATGGCGTCCTTTGAGTCGATGGATCTCGCGATGATCTTATCGTAGTCCAATGAATTCAAGCCAGAAGGATGCCCTATTGTGTGGCCCAGAAACTTCTCCCCGGATCTGAAATCATCCACAATGGCCACCATCTTTAGGTTTGTCTCTTGTAAAGATATATATAATATTTCCGCAAAGTCACCGGCTCCGTAGAACACAACATTCCGAACGCCTTCATCTTCCAGGCTTCTAAGTGCCGCCTTTGCCCTTTTTCTTGCTGTTCTGTAAAAATCAAAGGAATGTTGTATGAATCCATAGGTCAAGCGGGTCTTTTCCGCAAAGCCTATTGGGGTGAGCACGTACCTGAGGCGATTTTTGGGGATGGTGGTGATCTTCAGATAGCCCTTTCGACCCAGATGCTTAATAAAGGAATTGACCAATCCGAGGGAAATATTCAGCTTGCTGGCCAACTCCCGCTGCGTAGAGGTGGCATTCTTCTGAATTTCTTCAAGAATTCGAAGGGCACAGATATCACGATGATTCATTAGGCAACTTGCCAGCAGTGGTTTAGGGTTGGGAAGGGTTACGGGTTGATTACCAAGATTATTGCAAGCGTTCAAAATATGAACACTGGTCCTCCTTATGAACCTAATTGCAGACTGTTGTCAACAAAAAAATTAGATTGTGCCCTGCCTTATGCCCTTACTCGCTCAACATAGGTACCAGTACGCGTGTCCACCTTTACCCGGTCCCCTAGGTTTAAGAAAATCGGCACGGGGATCACAACCCCGGTCTCCAGAGTGGCCGGTTTGGTTGTCTTGCTGGCAGTGTCGCCTTTTACGCCCGGCTCGGTCTGGGCAATCGAGAGTTGCACAAATATCGGCAGTTCAACCCCGATGGGGTTGTCATTGAAAAACAGCACATGGACCGTGATGTTCTCTGGCAAAAACAAGCGATTTTCGCCAATCTGCTCTTCGGATAGAAAGATCTGATCATAGGTTTCGTTATCCATGAGGCAGTAGTTTTTTCCATCTTTGTAAAGGTACTGCATCTGTCTCTCCTGAAGGTCGGGCCTGCCAACCTTTTCGCCTGATCGGAAGGTCTGATCCACCAGGCGCCCGGTCAGCATGTTTTTGAGCTTAGTGCGCACAAAAGCGCCACCCTTTCCAGGCTTTACGTGCAAAAACTCCACGATTTCAAAGGGCTTTCCCTCTATCTCTATCTTTAGGCCTTTTTTGAAGTCTGATGTATCGTACATGGTTGGTTATGGAACCTCCTTTTCCCGTATTACAATCGTATCTCTCGCAGAGCCCTCAGAGCCACAGGGTTCTAAAGTCATATTTGCTGCGGCACGCACTGCCATCACATACCCTTCCCTTCCGAAACCAGCCAGATGGGCCGTCACAACATCTGAGATCAACGATTTCTGCCTAGAGGGTTCCAACCCAAAAACGTTGGAAAGGTGCACCTCAATGATTGGGATCTCCAGCTTCAAAAGGGCATCTCTTATGGCCATGCTCGTGCGGGTGTGTTCCCCCGGGTTGATTATCACAGCATCATAGGTGTCTGAGGCCTCGCAAATCTTTTGGACCAACTCTCCTTCACGGTTTGATTGAAATATGTCCACACGGACACCGCCTGCCTCCGCAGCGTCTTTGATATCCTTATCCGTTTGCTCTAGGGCTACATCATTGGATGAAGGGGTGTCACGCGGGCCGGGCATGTCAGGATTCTGGCCGTGTATGACAAGGATTCTTGTTTTCTTTTCATGCCCTTGATCAAGGCATCTCTTTCGGCCACTGATTGCTCCTTGCCACTGTGTCAACCGGTACAAGGCCGTCTTTTTTTCCGATTTCCCGGGCTGTCTTCTTTGGCCTTCCAGCCTTCTTTCAATTCCCCTTAACGCTTCATCCAACTCCGTACGGTTTGGTTCAAGGACAACCAGCTTTCTATACACAGCTGCCGCCTTATCTAAAAGGCCTTGCCCTTCGTAGAGTTTTGCAAGTGTCACCGTTGGAGTGACATCTGCGATATCGTCTCTGTCAGTTGCCATTCGAAGTATTTTAAGAACGCAGAGGTTGGGCTACCTTCTATCTTTTTTCCTGAGAATAACCACGTCATCTCTTGCTGTCATGCCAAGTTCTGTCCTTGCGATATTTTCCACAAAGTCAAGATCATCTTTCAGGCGCTCGATAGTCCGATACAATGCCCGGTTTTTTCTTTGAAGATCAAGGTTGACCCCTTCCAAACGATCCCTTTCCAGCGTGAGTTGATAGAGATCAACAGCACCCCGTTCGCCAAAAGCTATGACAAAAAGGAAGCCAAGAAACATCAAGATACCCCCTGTTACGATGATCTTGGTCTTTGTAGTCATATAACTCTCAGAAAAAGGAAATACATCAGCCACCACCGGTAGAACTGGTGGTATGAGGAAGGCCCCTAAAAGGGGCCAACCGGCCGGGCTGGAAATTCGAAATCCGAAACAATGCTAAATGACAAAAATCTAAATGACAAAAACGTTCTAATGGCCAAGCCTATCCTGAGGACCTGATCCTTAATATGTTTGGGACTTTTGAACATTAAGATTTCGAATTTGTTTCGGATTTCGAGATTCGGATTTCGGATTTATCCTTTTTACCAAAGCGCTCAAAACGGCAGAGCCTTTTCAATTCTCACCCCGGCAAGCCGGGATGGATTATTTATGATTTAGCTATCCATGCTTTTTGCTAATGCCCGCCCTAACGATATTGATAATAGTGCCCACTTCCCGGCATTTGAAAAGTGAGGCACATCCGCCGTAAATGACAGAGCCGCCAACAACACTGCCTAATACCCATGACACGAGGTACCACGCACTCTGGCCGCACATGGGGACTGCCCAAAGAGCCACAAGAGCGATGATACCACCCATGACAGCCGCCGAGGCAGTGGATTTTAGTACGGATCGCACCATATCACGAGCCCCGATTCGACCCAAACGGTTTTTTAGGGCGCAGATCAGTAATACCAGATTTACCCCTGAAGACAGCGATGTGGCAAGGGCCAGCCCACCGTGCCGCATTGGTCCCATAAGCAAAACAGATAAGGCAATGTTTACCAGAAGAGAAATGACGGCAATCTTAACCGGGGTTTTGGTATCCTGAAGGGCATAGAAAGTTGCAACAACAATGCGCACGCCTGAGAATGCCCATAGGCCAATGGCATAGTAGAGAAGGGCTTCAGCAGTCAAGCGTGTTGTGTCATGATCAAAGGCTCCTCTCTGAAAAAGAAGCTGCACGATCGGCTCCCGCAGGATTATCAGTCCTGTCATTGCTGGGATGGAAACAAAGAAAACCAACTTCAGGGCATAAGAAAAGGAAGCCCGCAGCCCTTCCATATCCCCTGTTGCTGCCTGCCTGGACAGGCTGGGCAACACAGCCGTAGCAAGGGCAATGGCAAACACGCCAAGAGGAAATTGGACTAACCGGTCAGCATAATAAAGATAGGAGACACTGCCTTCCGGGAGGAGCGAGGCAAGCAGGGTTCCTACAAGGATGTTAATCTGATACACAGCAGCTCCAAACACGGCCGGCGTCATCAACAGCGCTATCCGCTTGACGGCTGCATGGTACAAAGGGCTCTTCACCAACAGATGAAAGCCCTTTCGGATCATAAAGGGAATCTGAAGACCCAACTGTAAGCCCCCACCGACAATAACCCCTATGGCAAGACCTATTGATGGCTCTGACAGGCAGGGCGAAAGAAGCAATACCGAGCCGATCATGGCAACATTTAGCAATACAGGAGCAAGCGCTGGCGCTGCAAAATGACCGAGGCCATTTAGGATCCCCATAGCCAAGGCAA
>DAOUTV010000292.1 GCA_030668505.1 Desulfobacterales bacterium
CTTTGCATTTCAACTGTAGCTCTTGAGTACAAAAAAATGGCCAAAAAGGAAAAAACACCGTTGCAACCTCATGCCGAGCAAGATCCGGCTCCAGACGCTGCAAAGATCCAAAAGCAACTCCAGCGGATTCTTACCAGCCCGGAGTTCCAGGCCACAGACCGGCAGCGGGAGTTTCTACAATTTGTCATCACAGAAACGATTGCCGGAAGAGATCAAGAAATAAAAGGCTACACCGTGGCCACCCAGGTATTTGGAAGGAAAGATGACTTTGACCAGGCAACAGATCCCATCGTCAGCATTCAGGCCAACAAGCTTCGCCGGTCCCTTGAGCGCTATTATCTGGTCGCAGGCCAACAGGACCCGGTGCGCATCGACATTCCAAAGGGCACCTATGTGCCGACTTTCTGTGAACAGATCGGGATTGAATCGGATACAACCGCACGCAGCAGTAAAAGCCCGAAATCCAGATTTGAGGGTTCGTGGCCTACGGTGCTGATCCGGCCCTTTCAGAATCTGACAGGCGATCCGGAATTGAATTATCTGGCAATAGGTTTGTCAACGGAGCTTGCCATGGAGATAACCCGGTACCAGGATATCCGGGTGTTGATGTATGATCCGGAGGGGCATGGAAAGAGGGCTTCGGATACCGTGGCCCGTTTTGTTATCGGCGGGAGCGTCCGAAAAGACAGGGCAGGAATCAAAGTGGCCGTCCATTTGGTGGATACAACAACCAACACGCAAATCTGGGGCGACATGCACCGGTCTAATCTTGAAGCCGCCCAACTGATCGCTTTTCAGGAGGAAGTCGCACAGGTAGTTGCCGTCAAAATCGCCGGTGAGGACGGGATCATATCCAAAAACTTGTCCATTGAATCGAAAAACATACCGCCGTCCGACTTAAAAACTTATGAAGCCATGCTGCGATATTACGAATTCAACATGGTCTTTTCCGGGGACACGTTTCTGCGCGCTCTTGAGGCGCTCAAGGGTGCTTCTGTCAATGAGCCGGAATGTGGGTTGGTTTGGGCTATGTTAGGACGCCTTTATGCGGGCAACTACAGTCTGGAACTCATTAACCTGGTGACGCCTCTGGAAGAGGCAATTGGATTTGCCGAAAAAGGGGTTTACCTTAATCCGGACAATCAAAGGGCCAGAGTCATACTGGCCTTTACCTGGCTGCTCAGCAGCGAAATACCCGCAGGACTGGCCGAGGTCGAACGAGCCCTGGCCCTGAATCCGAATTCTCTATTATTCATGGATTATATTGGCTACCTGTTTACGCTTTTTGGAGAATGGGAACGTGGTCCGGCCCAGATCAAAAAAGCCATCAAGCTCAACCCGTATTATGACATCTCTGTCCATTACGCGCTGTGGGTGGATTGGGTCCGACAGGAAAAATACGAACAGGCGTATCTGGAGACACTGAACTTCAGAAGGCCCATGTTTTTCTGGGACCCGCTGGTAAAAGCCGCTACCTTCGGCCTGCTGGGAAGATATGAGGAGGGCAAGCGGGATGCCGAAGAACTGCTCAAACTCAAGCCCGATTTTTCGAGCCGCGGTCGTATACTGATCAAACATTACATAAAATTCGAAGACATTGTCGAACGTTTTATCAACGGACTGAGCAAAGTTGGATTGAAAATAGAATAAAGCGGCCTCTCCTACCCTCTACAGACTATTTTTCCTCCCCATTTCCTCTCTTGTTCTTCAAATTTGGCCTTGCCATGAAGGGGGACATCCCATATTTCCCCTGTCAAAAAATTTTGGTGAATGTGTTAATGATGGCAATTTTCTTGGAAGCCGGGAAAGATTTGACTTGACAACTTCTTATCTATTCCTTACCTTGAAGTAAGGCTTAGGATAATAGTAAGGAGAGGGATATGGCATTGGCAACAATGACAACAAAAGGACAGATAACTCTTCCCAAGGCAGTGCGGGATGTTTTACGGCTTCATAGCGGCGATAAGGTGGACGTTATCGTGAGAGACGATGGAAGCGCGCTTTTGAAGCCTGTAACCAAAAAAGCCGCCGAGGTTTTCGGGAAACTGCACAGTCCCGGCCGCAAACCTGTCTCTGTTGAGGAGATAAATAAGGCAGTCAGACAAAGACATATATTGCGGGCAGCCAATAAATGAAAGCGCTTGACACAAATATCCTGGTTCGCTTTCTTGTGAAAGATGATAAGGCTCAAGCCCGGCTGGTATTAAAACTGATTGAAGAGGCGGAAGCAAAACGGGAAATTTTGTTTGTATCCGAGCTTGTGCTCCTTGAGCTGATATGGGTGCTTGAATCGGTCTATGAAGTTGGCCGAACGGAAATATTGGCTTCAATAAATGATCTTTTGCAAATGCCGGTTCTGAAAATCGCCTGTCTTACTGCTGTGCAGGCTTTTCTCAATTCCGCCCGAACCAACACGATCGACTTGTCCGATCTTCTCATTGGCCACTGTGCCAAGCTGTCCGGCTGCGAATCAGTCCTTACCTTTGACAAGAAAGCCTCAAAAACGGCCCTTTTTCAGCGGCTCGTCTGAAAAAGCGCTTTAAATCAGCGCCGTGCTCATATCATTTTATTGTTTTGCTGAATTGGTTTCGGCAGAAAGAATACGAGCGGGCGTATCAGGAGACCCTCAACTTCCGGATGACAGGAAATTTCTGGGAACCTCTTGCCCAGGCCGCCACGTTCGGTCAGTTGGGAAGGTACGAAGAGGGGAAACGGGCTGTTGAAAATCTGCTCAAGCTCAAACCCGATTTTTCGAGCCGTGGCAGGGTGCTGATCGAGTATTACATAAAATTCGAAGAGATTGTCGAACGGATTATTGACGGACTGAGCAAAGTCGGACTGAAAATAGAGTAAAACCCTAACCCGGATAAAC
>DAOUTV010000203.1 GCA_030668505.1 Desulfobacterales bacterium
ATGTGGCTGAAGATTAGAAAAGCCGACAAAAATGCGGCCACAACCAAGCCTCTTTTTTGCCACCAAATACACGCTAAGATAATAGGGATGTAGTAAAAATGCGTAAAAACAGTGCCAATTCCAAGTTTCACATGAAAATAGTACGTGAAAAAGCAAGCGGCAGCCGTCAGGATAGCAATGAGCGTGATTTTGCTTTTTTCCGTTTGGGTTTGAAAGGTCGTTCCCATGAGATTGCTCTTACCCGTTATACTTTGTGTATTGTAATTTTCGCTAGTTTCCATCCATAAATGGCCCTTTTCCGCAATCGTTCTTATGTCTCCAGGGCTTTCGCAATGGATACATAAAAGGTCGTATCCTTTTTTGGGCCGGATTCAAGCCAGACTTTTCCATTGTGGGCTTCTACGATCTCTTTCACAATGGTTAAACCCAAGCCCGAGCCTTCTATTTGCTCCGATGTTGGAAGTCTTTGGAACATTTGAAAGACCACCCCTGAATCCTTCTGTTTCATGGCCGTGCCGTCGTTGCTGAACGAAAATATATGGAAATGGTCGTCCTGGTCATAGCCTATTGCAATCTTAGTAAGATTCTTTCCCGCGTGTTTCAGGGCGTTATCGATCAAGTTTCTAAAAACCCGGGTTATGGCCAACTTGTCCCCCATTACCTCGGGAATGGTGTCGGGTTCCGACCATTCTATATTCCGCTCCTTCAACACGTGTGACACCTCATGCCTGATATGGCTTATGATCCTTTTAATATTGGTCCTTTCAATATTGAAAGAGATTCTTTTGGACTTGATGTACTCATTGATATCTTTAGTAAATATCTCGATCTGTTCGGCTGCCCTCCTGATTTGATTGCAGTATCCCATTCCTTTTTCGTCCAGCTTGTGTTCATATTTTTCAGCGAGCAATTTAGCAAACCCTGAGACGCCGATAGCCGGATTCTTGAGGTCATGCGAAATCGTGTAGGCAAAAAATTCCAGCTCCTCTTTTGTCCTCCTTATCTCTTCTGTTTTTTTCCGGATATCCTCATAGAGCTTGGCTACGTTTATTGCAATGGCGATCTGACTTCCTATGGCGATCAAAAGATCGATCTTTGCTTCCGTGAGGGAAATCATGCGTTTTGAAGCTAAATTCATGACGCCAACAACCCTGTCTTTTACGATGAGGGGTACGCATATGATTACTTTGAATCCCTTGCTCAGTAGTAGGGCTGCCCTTGTCCCGTTTTCCAGGTCCTAGACCTTTTGAGCGATAAAACTCTTGGTTCGAGCTGCTTTGCCTGAAAAACCCTCGCTTATTAGAATCTTGCGTAACTCCTGCACATGGTGTTTTGCAATCCCTTTATAGGCAACAAGTTCCAGGTATTGCTCGGTTTGATCCATTAGATAAATCCTGACAACATCCACCTTGAGGTGTTCCATAACTTTCAGGATTGCTCTATCCAAAACTTCTCGAAGGCTTAGAGAGCTCGTCAGATCGCTGCTGATGTCATACAGGATGGCAAGCTCCTGATGCCTCTTTTTAAGTTTGGTCTGGCTAAACTTGGTAGAAATATACTTTTTATCGACTAACATGACGTTTCGGATTTTCTACAACTTATTGAGATAATAGGTTTTTATTGGCAATCTGTTTGCGCCAGTCACACGGAATGATGGAGTAATGGAGTACTGGGCAGTAAAAGCAGAAAAATATTTCTTATTCCTCCAAACACATCACTCCACTGCTCCATCACTCCACTACTCCAATTGGGGCGAAGCCCCTTAGTTCACGTTTTCTTTACAAAGCTCGGATACAGGACCTTTTTACATTCCGGGCAAATGCTGTGGCTAAACTCAGCTTCTGTATGGTCTCGAATATAGGCTTCAATTGCGATCCAATTGTCGGCGTCATCACGTATTTTTTTGCATTTTGCACATATTGGAAGAAATCCGGTGAGCACCTTGGTGATCGCCTCCTGAAGTCGTTTTTGGGCAATTTGCCGTGCTTCCTCCGCCCGCCTGCGTTCAATGAATCTACTTATCCTTACGGCAATGGCATTGATCAAGTCTCTCTCTTCCTTTAAAAAAGGCCCTTCCTCATGCTCAGATCTTTCTTCCTCATAATAGACTTCGATAATACCGACCTTGTTTCCACCAACAATAATGTCTCCAGCCTGCCTGCACGGGCCACCTTGAAACCGATCGCTGGTATATGTCCGGCCTTCAAACACCAGCCGGGCAGAAGCAATCTCTGAATGCTGCCACCCCTGGGAGACTATAGCGGCAACCTGTTCCAGCCTTTCCTCCAGAGTAATCCCCGGGCGATTGATGATCTCAAAAACCGTGTATAGACAGTTGAGTTCTTTGGTGCGTTTGTGGAGTGTCTCTTTCAGACGCTCGTGTTCAACCGATTTTTTCTCTAATTCCTTGATCCTTTGTTCCAATTCTTCGCGGGTTGTCGTTTTCTCCATCGGTACGCCTTTCAGCAACTGCCAATAGACTCTTCTCGGGCACGAATGCGCCGACTTTTAACCTCTTCGAGTAAATCCTTTGACGTGTAAAGGGCTATAAACTTCTCATCGAGTTCTTTGACCAAACCTCTGAGCTTGTCTGGCGGTAAAAGTCTGATGCGTATGTAAACACTGTGGCGACCCTCTTCAGAGGTTTCGCGTGTAGATAAGATGCTTACAACTCGCCCACCGTAAGACCGGATCACATCTGTGACTTCTCTAATCGAACCCGGACGATCCTCCAGACTGAGGGCAAATTGAATGCCGCCTGTATAAACCCCGGTAATATTGATCAGGACCTTAAAAATATCGGTTTGTGTGATAATGCCGATCAGGGTACCCTTGTCGTTGATGACTGGAAGTGATGAGATCTTGTTTTCCAGCATCAAGATTGCGGCGAATTCCACTGTCTCATCGGGCCTGACAAACACAATATCTTTTGTCATAATATCCTTGATCTTAATAGTAGAGATCAGATAATTAAGTTCATATACGTCCAGAGTCGTTGCCTTGGATGGTGAGGCGTCTCTCAAGTCCCTGTCGGTGACAATCCCTACCAATTTTTGCTTCTTGTCCACAATTGGCAAGGAGCGTATCTTTTTCTCCTTCATGATGATAGAGGCCTTCATCATGGGGGTGTCTTCATCTATAGTAATAACATCATCGGTCATCCAGCCTTTTACCAACATAGATAACCTCCTTGGTTTCAAGTATGCAGCTATTTGACCTTGTATCTCTCACAATAGTCATATTTGTCTTCTATGTATAAGAGCAAGGGATGTGCCATGAGAAATGATGATTGGGAATCGAATCAAATAGGTGAAAAGACAACAGATTATTAAGAAATTGATGGGATTTTAACTGTGGTAAACTGAGATGCCTGTCAGTATTTTTTACAGACTGTAAAGGCGGTGCTTGGACCATTACGGCGGTGACACTATGTCGTCCACCTTATGAGGGCCCATGCCAGGAGGCCTGCTGATATTGGCGTCAAGGCCCAGCCCACCCCAATTTTAGCAAGTATCTTTGGGCTCACTGTGCGAACATCACCCACTATTCCCACGCCAACCACAGCACCAACGACTGCCTGAGAAGAGGAGACCGGTACACCTATTTGAGTAAAAATGTGGAGAGTGAATGCAGTGGCCAAAACTGTGACAAGAGCAGAAAATGGATCTAAGGGAGCAATTCCCTTGCCCACGGTCATCATGACCTTTTCGCTATACGTTAGAACGCCGAAAGCAATACTCAAGCCCCCAATCACTGAAGCCATTTCTGCGGACAAGATTCCTGTACCCACGTAAACTCCGGTAACGTTGGCTACATTGTTGCAGCCGAGGGAATAGGCTCCGTAGCTACCTGCAGTCATAATCCCAAAAGAATATAATAGGTTTCTGTATGTAATGCTGGTAATCGTTTTGTCCAAGATGTATCCTAAGAGCCGATGTAGGAAATATCCGACGATGATCCCACTGATGGGAGTCAATACCCAACACAAAACAATTTTATAAAGTTTATAAAAATCCGCCGACCCCGAAAGAATGCCGGCCCCAATAATGGCTCCAATGATTCCCTGGGAGGTAGAGGCAGGAATGGCAAAGTAGGTGAGGGCGGACATGGTGACGGCAGTCGCCAGCGCACAGTAAAAGGCATGTATTGGGAGAAGGCGGGAGAGCTCGCTTACGGTTGCCATACATTTGGAGCCCTCCAGGACAGAGCCCATCAGCACGAAGACCGCTGTCACCCAGATAGCTGTTTTGTACTTTACAGTTCCAGTGGTAACCCCTGTGCCGAAGATGTTGGCAGAGTCATTGGCACCAAGGCTCCATCCCATGAAAGCGCCGCTTAAGACCTTCCACATTATCTAAACCATTCACTTTTGCCAGATTCGATGAAAAGAAGCGCCTTTTCGATTCGAAAACCGTGTCAAGCTTAACCCTAACCCGGATAAACCGGAACAAAAAAAACTATCACGAAAACACGAAAAGCTGAAGATTTTTTTATTTCGTGCTTTCGTGATCATCTTTTAAGATTTTCTGCCATAAACAACACGAATTCCAGAATTAACGGACTAACATAACAGGCTCACACTATCTCATACTGACATTTATCATCTGCAGGTGGTCACTTGCATCTTCAATAGTGTCACTGATCATGGTA
>DAOUTV010000156.1 GCA_030668505.1 Desulfobacterales bacterium
CCCGAAAGATAGGCCTCATAGGCAGCCATATCCACTAATCCGTGGCCGCTCCAGTTGAAGAGAATGACCTTCTCTTTTCCCTCTTCTTTAGCCTTGATGGCCTCTTGGATAACAACCGCTATGGCGTGAGTGGTCTCCGGGGCACTGATGAACCCTTCGGTTCTGGCAAAGGTGATGCCTGACTGGAAGGTCTCAAGCTGCTGAACCGCAACCGGCCGTATCAAGTTGTTCATGATGAGATGGCTTATTATGGGTGCCATACCATGATACCTGAGGCCACCCGCGTGAATAGGCTCCGGCACAAAATTGTGTCCTAGGGTGTGCATGGGGAGAAGAGGTGTCATTTGAACCGTATCACCGAAATCATATGCAAAGGGTCCTCTGGTCATGGTGGGACAGGAAGTGGGTTCAACTGCTATTAAATCGATATCCTTGCCGTTGATTTTGTCCCTGACAAAAGGAAGACAGTGGCCTGCAAAATTACTGCCCCCTCCTGCACAGCCAATAATGACATCGGGATAATCACCAACAATGGCCATCTGTTTCTGACACTCAAGCCCGTTGATGGTTTGGTGAAGCATCACGTGGTTCAGCACACTTCCGAGCGAATACTTGCTGCCTTCATTTGTGACAGCATCCTCGATAGCTTCGCTGATGGCAATGCCCAGGCTTCCCGGAGAATCAGGATCTTGCTCTAGGATTGTTCGCCCTGCTTTGGTTTCTGTGCTAGGGCTTGCTACACAAGTGCCGCCCCATGTATCCATCATCATGCGTCGATAAGGCTTCTGCTGGTAACTAATCTTTACCATATATACCTTGCATTCCAGTCCAAAAAGTGAACAGCAGAAAGCAAGGGCGCTCCCCCATTGGCCTGCACCGGTTTCCGTGCAAATCCGCTTGGTTCCGGAAATCTTGTTGTAATAAGCCTGTGCCATAGCCGTGTTTGGCTTATGACTTCCAGGCGGGCTTACGCCTTCATTTTTGAAGTAAATCTTGGCCGGAGTCCCGAGATGTCTTTCAAGATTATAAGCTCTATAGAGAGGTGTCGGGCGCCAGATCAAATATTTTTCCAGCACCTCGTCAGGGATATCGATATAGCTCTCTTGGCTCACCTCTTGCTCTATAAGCGGCATAGGGAAAATCGGGGTCAAGTCCTCCGGACCAACGGGCTGGCCGGTCCCCGGGTGAAGAGGCGGTTCTAACGGCGTGGGCATATCCGGCAAAATATTGTACCACTTGCGGGGTATCTCCGACTCAGGTAATACTATTTTTTTGACTTCCATAACTCCTCCAGTATTAATATCTTTAAGAAATAAGGATATTCTAATAACCTTTACTAAAAGTGGTGTACAAAACGCAAATTGTAACGGCTGCCTTCCGGACGGTTTTCAGCATCTGACTCAAAATATGCATTGAAAAAAAGGTGGCTGTCTTGAGAAATATGGTAAACTACTCCTGGACCAATGCCAATAACCTTTTCACGTCTACGAGAAACATCGTGGCCGTTCATCTGGGTATCGGTAATTTGCTTGAGGTAGTAGCCGTTTAGTCCCAAACGCAGTTGTTTTGGCAATACCTCGTACCCTGTAGCAAAGTTCAAGTGGATTGCCTGACCGGCCTTGGAATCCCTAGCTCCAGCGGGTAAACAAGTGTTGGGGTCATTATTTTTATCGTTCCAGAGGTAATGCAACCGTGTAGTAGCAGTCCATTTTGGTGTAAGGAACAATGTGCCGGCCCAGTAAGGGTTAAATGAAAAGAAGTTGCTGCCCGGATTAAGTGCCCGATCATCGTCATATTTTCCTGTGGGAAAGATCATCTGAAACTCGATGCGATGCATAAAAATGGGGCCATTTTCACCCATAATCGGGTCCCACTGCAGAAAGGGACCGACGAGAATATCGCCTAATCCCGAGCCGTTATCTTCGGGGAATCCAGGAGCAGATACATCATAATCCAGGTCGAGACTGATATATGGCACAATCACGTCCAGACCCCACTTTCCACCAAGAAACAGTTCCTGGTTCGACTGATATATAAACTGGGAAAGGCTAATCCAGACGTCCAGATCCTCACCTGCAAAAGGAGGAAGAAGATCATCACCGTTGTTGTCGGTACATTCATCCGCAGTCCAATACTGTATGTATTCCGTAAAATAAAATCCAGGGCCTGCGGGCGGGCCGCCGTCTAGAAAACTCGTAAACCCCAGATTTACCGATGGCAGATCGTATGCATGGACTAACGGTGTCTGCTGCAGACCGAAAAGAAGGCTACAAACGAAAATGACAGTAAAAATACGCTTCATAATTTTTCCCCTTTCTTTTTTTATGAAATCGTAAAAAGTCGGATTCAATCAATGTGTCATTTCGACCGCAGGGAGAAATCTTATGTTTTCAGCAAGTTGTATTGCACAAATTTCTCCCTCCGGTCGAAATGACAGGTTATTGAGACTTTTTACGAAACCGTCTTTTTTTGAATGTTTTACATATTCCTTGAAGCTCCCTACTCGAAATCATAAGTTTTGTCAAGGTTTTAGGACAAATCATAGTGACTGAATATGCTGTAAGGGTTTTCTTGGGAGTCGATCCGATAAATTAAGGGCGAAAACGTTGGTGGGCAATCTGAAAGACCAGGTACTTTTTAGAAGAAAAGCTGTGTTCTTTTTTTATATTACTAAGAAATTGGTGCTTTTAAATAGTTTCTTGTAACAGCCAAACTGTTGAAAAACTTACCCCGATGATTTCGGTGCATGCAACCGACTGATCTTGCTATACGAAAATCTTGTCAAATCCAACCATTGCGCTATTAGGACTGTCTCAGCTACTACTTGCAATCCCCGATGCGCTGGCCGCTGATGTGGCAGGTCATCTCCATATTATCCCCAACCATTGACATCTTGATTACACCTTTGAAGCTGTTACCACTGTATGTTATTTTGCCGGATCCTTTCATGTCGCCGCCCTGCCCCTTGCACAGCACGGTCCATGTAACCGTATTTCCCACGACCTTGGTCTGGGTGATTTTGCATTCCTGCCCTGGTTGAGAACTCTGCGGAGCAAGGTCCTTTTTCGTCAGACACTGAGTATGTGTCGTGGGCGGCATCTGCATCGGCATCCCCGGTATTTCCATTTTCGAAGTGATTTCCCACATTCCTTCCTGCATGTTCGGCCCGGAGCCGGCAAAGGAAATTGAAATGACTGTTAACAGAATTACTGAAATGGCAAATAGTTTTCTTGGCATTGGTCCTCCTCTATTTTTCAAATGGAAAGTATCCAGGTGCAAATACTACCTGTTTTTTTGATCTGCAGCCGCCCCCCGAAATGGCAATAAACTTGATTTTGCAAGACAATGCAAGGCTGACATCTTATTGTACACTTTTCTCTTTACACACAATTCAACTTAGAATCAACCAAAACGTTTGGCCATCAAAGTTGGAAGGAAAACGTAAGGTAGTCTCAGAGACAGGACCCAATTCACCCACCTACTCCGTCAAAATATTACTACACTACCTCATTGATAATAACTTACTTTTTCGTAGAGCGAGTTTAAAAGCCATTTCAAAATCTCAGATCGGGTTCGAGGGCAAGGCAAGGGCCGATGATAAAGCGCAGCATACACGGGGGGAGTATGTGAGCATTTTGAAGAGGCCCTTAACACAGCCATCTGGCGATAGATGGGGTTTTGAAGTTGCTTCTAGGCATGGTGGCGTTCTGTGAGGAAAGGCAGGGTGGAGATCAATCTTTGCCTACAACATCTTCCAGGGCTTCCGTGATATCCGGATAGCTAAAACTGAATCCATGCTTAAGCAGCTTTGCAGGGATAACCCTCTGGCCTTCAAGGAGTAAGGACCCAAACTCTCCAAGCACAAGTCTCAGCATGAAACCGGGCATCGTCAAAAAGGATGGCCTTGACAGGATCTTGCCCAATGCCTTGGCTAACTCCCTGTTTCGGACAGGATTGGGTGAGCAAAAATTGACTGGCCCACGGATCTCCTGATTTTCAAAAACAAACATAAACGCCTTTAATAAGTCTTCCATGTGGATCCATGAAAACCACTGGTCGCCGCTGCCCAAAGGTCCGCCTACAAATTTCTTGAATGCCGGTATCATTTGCCCTAAAGCCCCCCCGGTTTTGCCAAGGACAATGCCGAATCGGGTAATCGCCACCCGAACACCTTTATCGGCTGCCATCTTAGCTTCGTTCTCCCAATCAACGCAAACTCTGGCCAGGAAATCGTCTCCAGGGTAACCCTCCTCATTTATTAGTTCATCGTTCCGAAAACCATAGTATCCAACTGCCGATGTGCTACAAAGCACTGATCCTTTTTTTGGGGACATTGCTTCAACCACGTTGCGAGTGGTAAGAATGCGACTGTCATAGATAAGCTTTTTTGTCTTATCATTCCAACGACCAAAGATAGAGGTTCCGGCCAGATTGATCACTCCATCCTGGTGTGCAATTTCTTCCTGCCATGCCCCTTTAAGGGTGGAATCCCCGGATATGTAAATAACTTCCCGGGGCATATGGGCGTGGAGCCCAGGGCTGCGGTCCACAACGGTGACCTGGTGCCCTCTTTCCAAAAGACGGACAGAAAGTTGGGTGCCAACAAAGCCAAGTCCACCAATGATCAGAACCTTCATAGCTACCTCCTATGGCGTCGCCAATTAACGGGCTGTTGCCCAAATAACTTTTCGCTTGGTTATGGCGAATCCTATGCTACTCCACCTTAAAGAGATTTTATTATTGCCTCCAAGTCTTGGTGTTCAGTTTTGAATTTCACACCAATCCCCAGTGGGCCTGTATGGGCAATATTGCCGGTAATCTTGATTGGTATCTCGTAGTTGGAGGACGAAAAGGTCAGTGTAATCTTCTGTCCAATAGAAAAAGATGTGCGGGTTTCGATGAACAGTCCGCTAACACTTATGTCCCTAATGCAATCTTTGTATGCACGGTCCAGGGTAGCATAATCCACGAGCATAAGGCAGCTTTTCCTGGGACGATCCCTTCGTTGTAGTCGTTGCCACGCCTCAGTATGCTCTATGCTGTCTGGTGTGATCGCTTTAATGTTACACTCGATTAAATAATGACCAAATTGATACTTTTCTGACATCAGATTAACCTCAGCATACGCTGGGTGGAAGTCCATTGTTTTTTTACACTCAAGAAAATTCAGATAGTATGCTTCAGCTTTTTCTACAAGATCAACCAACGTGGTCAAAAGTGCTTGCTGCTGGCTTTCAGATAAATTGTTGATCAATTCTTTCAACCGAGTGGTGACAGCAGGCTCTTTGGATGGTTGGACGGAATCTGTCACATCAAAGCTCTTTGTAATAGATGCTGACTCCATAAGAATCACCCTTGATTAGGGTTAAAAGAAGAAGGAACACCTTAACCCTACAACGACGTTTACCACTCCGTCATTCCGGCGAAAGCCGGAATCCAGTCAGAACGATCAGGAATATGGCTATTTTAGTTCATGGTCATAGCTCGACTTCTGGATGCCGGATCAAGTCCGGCATGACAGGATCCAGAATTTGGTGTCAACGGTAAGTGACGTTGTA
>DAOUTV010000269.1 GCA_030668505.1 Desulfobacterales bacterium
ACCCATAGACCACGATCTTTCAGAAGTTTAACAGCGTTTCTTGTATCCACTGCTGTGTGACCACGCCGGCTCAAGGAAAGGACGATGTCATCCATGGACTGGGCGCCCACTTCAACCACTCTAACCGCGTAAGGAGCCAAGGTGTCTAGAGCGTCATTTGTTATGGTATCAGGTCGGGTGGAAAAGCGAATACTGTTGACCTGGCCCTTTTCCACAAATCCCTGGGCCTCATCCAGCAGAGATTGCCTGTAAGATTCCGGAAGGCCAAGGAAATTTCCCCCGTAAAACGCCACTTCGACCGAGCCACGATTCTTCCCCTTGAAATTTAGGGATTCAGATATCCTGTCGCACACCTGTTGCGGTAGGCTTGGGCCGTCGCTTTCACCAGTGATCGAGCTCTGGTCGCAGAACACACAACGGTGTGGACAGCCCATGTTGGGGAGAAAGATGGGAATAATATAGGGCCTGGGTCTCATATCGTTCACAAAAACTTCTACCCTGATCCCACAACTTATTGAAGCTAATTTTTTCCTAGGAGTACAGCTGTTTGAAAAAGGCGAGGCTATATAATCTCATCCTTGAGCTTTTCTATGGCGACTTCTGCTGCAGCCTGCTCAGCTGCTTTCTTGCTCTTTCCTGTACCATGTGTTGTCAAAGAATTGCCGATGCTGAGGCAAACTTCGAAGGTCTTGTCATGGTCAGGACCACTTTCGGCCACGATTTTATAGTCAGGGATTCTCTTAAATTGCACCTGTACAAGCTCCTGAAGTCTACTCTTGAAATCCTCTTCTGCCAGCCTATCCCTAACGTGGGAAATCATTTCAGAAAACTGTCTTTCGATCACCTCAAAGCCGGCCTGAAGTCCGCCATCCAGGTATACAGCTGCAATGACCGCCTCGAGTGCATCAGCAAGGATCGATTTTTTCTCTTGCCCATTACTTTGCGCTTCTCCCCGCCCCAAAAGGAGGTGCCGGCCCAGATTCAGTCTCTGGGCAACCAAGGACAGTTGCGATTCGTTAACGATGGTGGCCCTCATCCTTGACAGGTCGCCTTCACGGGTTTTTGGGAATTGCTCCATTAAAATATGGGTGATCACAAGGTCAAGGACGGCATCACCCAAAAATTCGAGGCGCTCATTATCCTGCAGGTCAGGGTCCCGCTGTTCGTTCACATAGGAACTATGCTGAAGCGCTTCACAGAGAAGACCGATGTTCTTGAACTGATAGGCCAGTTTATTTTCCAAAAATGCAAGCTCTTGTTCGCTCATGGTTTACCTTTCGGTTTGTATCCGTTACTTGATGATTTCGTAAAAAGTCTCAACAACCTGTCATTTCGAGCGAGCCGACTTCGCCATAGTAGCCTCGGCTACGAGCCGACTTCGCCAAAGCACTGGCTGCGACGGCTGAACGGCTGAAAGCGAGAAATCCCTGAGATATAACTTACTGAAAACATAAGATCTCTCCCTACGGTCGGAATGACACATTCACTGAATCCGACTTTTTACGAAATAATCTTACTTCAGTTTTTCCAGGTTCTCCCTTGCAGATGTGATGTTTGGATCCAATGTCAGGGCCTTTTCATACATGGCAATCGCCATGTTGATGTCCCCCTTTTCTCGGTAATTCGACCCAAGGCTGGCATAATCTATAGCAGAGCCGTGATCTATTTCAACTGCCCTGCTGAGGTTCTCAATGGCCTTGTCATAGTCTTTGAGCTGGAAGTAAGAAAAACCAAGGGCGCTGTAAACCTCTTTGACATGGCCGGCCGTTTCCTTTGCCTTTTCTAATTGAACAAGTGCTTCTTTATACTCGTCAAGGCTGTTGTGACATGTACCCATATAAATTAGAATCCTGGTTAAGTCCTCCTGTCTGGGGTTCAAACGGACAGCCTTTGAAAATTTCTCAAGAGCCATACGATAGTCACCCTTTTCAAAATAACAAAGTCCTGTGTAGAAGTAAAAATAGTCCTGGTCGTAGTATGTAGGCTCAGCCCTATTAAAGGCTTCAAGGGCCTGATCATAGTGGCCGGTTCTTGTGTGGCTGAGGCCAAGCCTAAAATATATGGAAGCATATTCTTCAATGGGAGAGAGCTTCAAAGATTTCGAGAAACTATTTATGGCCCGAACATGGTTTTCCGCCTCCTGGCTCAACGTTCCAAAATGATAAAGCAACGCCCCAACCTCATGTGCCGGTGCATTTGGCAGTGGGAAATCTGAAAAACAATCAACCACCCGCTCCCTGCACCCGAGGCAGTCTCTTTTCGACTTGCCGTGCTCGTAGTATCGAGACATGAGATTCTCCACACTAAGGTTATCATTTATATTCGCCAGGCCCTGCTTCTTGAGAAATGCATCTATACAGGCATAGACCATTCCATCTTGTGCCGAGATAATAAGGGCAGCAGGACATGGGTCGGTCATGAATGCGGCGTCAGACTCTAATTTAGTTGATGAATCATGGACGATGTCCTGACGATACAAATTGCATACGATATCAGCCAGCCCTCTGGAGTTGCCATGTCCGTAGTAAACCTTTTCTGTCTTGGCCAGGATTTCTTCATCTTTAGTTAGAAAGACTGAGCCCGTATCTAGGTAAAGACTGGGCAACAAAAATGCGCTCTTGAGCACATCAAGGAGAGCTATGAGAGAAGTGCGCTCAACTTGGTTATCAGGCACAATAACAGGCAGCAACATGAGCCTTGGCACTTCCTGGTGCATAAAGCCCTCCCGGTCAAACTCGTGAGTTGCCCGCTTCAAAGATTGATAATAATACTGGAAATAAAAGTCTATTTCCTTCATAGCTGTATGGGGAACGGGGTGTATAAAATGAACATAAAGCCGAGCAAAGAGGTTCCCCCTGAGAAACGAGCTGACGTCCTTCTGGATACGTTCCACCTGGGGCATGCCTTGAGGTAGACCCTCCGTTACAAGATAGAGATTAAAAGTCCAGTTAACATAGGAAAACAGGCTCGAGAGCATCCGACAAAGCCTCTCAAGCTGTTCCTTGTCCTGTTTACCTAATATGACGTATATTTTTTGTAATGCCGGCATTGTCTGTTACCTGGGTTGAGCGGTTCAACGTTCACGGTTCCCGGTTGAAGAGCCCCTGGCCCAGACCCTGGCCCAGACCGGGTTTTATCAGCTTGTAGCCAATAGTGAGCATTAGCGCCAGGGCAGGCCGGGACTACATGGGCACCAAAATCATCTTGGGATGTCGCGCCAGGGCAGGCCTAACTGCCTGTTAGCAAGCCGACTTCGCCAAAGTAGCTTTAGCTACGAGCCGACTTCGCCATAGTAGCCTCGGCTACGACGGCTGAACGGCTGAAAAGGATGACGCGTCAATAAAGAAAGTTCACCGTTCAAAGTTCATAGGTTCAAA
>DAOUTV010000117.1 GCA_030668505.1 Desulfobacterales bacterium
GCCCAAAGCAGGGTAGCAAGGGTTGTCATGCTGATCGACTCAGAGGTATAACGCCTCCTTGAGCGTCGTTGATTTAAAATGTCCCACAGGCTTTCTGTTTTTTCAAAGGCGGGATTTGGCAAAGTGATTCTGGGAGAATCAAGGTAGTCCTTGTAGACAGGGGGTCTTGGAATCGGCCCGAGCTCGTCTCTGCGAGAAATCGACTCACGGTCATATTTCGTTTCTTTCAGGTATTGACAGGCAATCCCTTCTTTGTACGACCTCATGGCGAGCCTCCCGCAAAACGAAGCTTTCTCCGGGGGATGTGAGTACACAGGTAAGGTTGCATACTTATACTATGATCCAGGCATTGTCAATTTCCGAAAACCATTCCGTTCTCTCCTGACACACAATCTGCGGCTCGGTATTATCGTTATCCAACTTACACATACTGCATCCAACATGTTGAAAGTGCAAAATATTTATGATATCCAAAAGCGATCTGTTAGATCCTTGGAGTGGCAATGTTGCCATGCCGGTCTGCCTATCTGGCCGTACTGAGTTTAATTTCTGGACTTTTTTCGAATCACAAGATAGATTTTATTATGCCTGTCGTTTTCAGACACAAAGGATATCGGTTCTTTTTCTATTCTAATGAAGGGGATCCTCGGGAACCATTACATATTCATGTGCGAAAAGGAGAGGCCGTGGCCAAATTCTGGTTGGTCCCCCAAGTTTCGCTTGCTGAATCATATTCGATGTCTTCAGCTGAACTCCGTGAGTTGGTGGATGTAATTGAAGACAAAAAAGATCTGATTGAGAGGTATTGGCATGAACACTTTGATATCTGAACCTTTGGCTAAGAGAATCACGTTCGATTCGGACACTATGTGGGTAGAGCTAGCTGATGGTCGTCAAATGGGTGTCCCATTAGCATATTTCCCTCGTCTTCTTAACGCAACCGCGGCCCAGCGCGATAAATGCGTGATAAGTGGCGGGGGTACCGGTCTTCATTGGGACGACCTAGACGAAGACATTTCCGTCCAAGCCCTTGTAATGGGAATTGGAGATCGAACACGCTCCAATAATGCCCTCCACCAGAAAGCATCCTGATACGTTCGTACTCACCCCTCCGGTAACTCCAAGTGGGGCAGTCTGCTTGCATTGTTGCTGTGACTCCCCTTCCCCAACGTTGTACCCATCCCGTTTAAAATGCTCGTCCGAGAACAAGCACACTGAGCCCATCCGACAGGAAGGCGGATAGAGATGAAGAAAATGAGTATTGGAGGCACAGACGATGAGAGACCATTACGATTTCTCCAAAATGAAAGGGCGTAAAAACCCTTACATCAAGTATCTAAAACAACCGGTAACTATGCGGCTGGACCGTGACACCGTTTCCTATTTCAAGTCCATGGCGGAGGAAACAGGTATTCCTTATCAGAACCTGATCAATCTTTATCTTCGTGACTGCGCGGTTCATCACCGAAAACTACACATGAAGTGGCATCCTGAAAATGCCGAACAAGGCGCTTGAGAGGGACTGGGCAAAGGTGAAATATGCCGTCAAAATAGGGATCATCGAGCCCGAAACTCTCCACTTCAAAAAGACTTTTAAATACCGCAATATTGTGCAATATGTACGGCGGCCAATCGGCGATGCCCTATAACGAATAACCGATAACGTATAACGAACATGGAGGAAGGAAGTGAAATCTGCTCGACAAACCACCTCAGAGGTTGAAAACCTGGATCAGGAAAACAGACTCGATCAGCTTTGTATTAACACCATACGGATGCTTGCTGTAGATGCCGTGGAAAAAGCCCGTTCAGGTCATCCAGGCATGCCGATGGAGTCCGCAGACATCGGATACGTCCTGTGGACCCGGTTTTTGAAACACAACCCGGCCAACCCTCAATGGCCGAACCGGGACCGGTTTGTTCTGTCAGCGGGCCACGGGTCGATGCTCCTGTACGCCCTCCTTCATTTGACAGGCTACGAGGTCTCTCTTGAAGATATCCGCCAGTTCCGTCAGTGGGACAGCATTACGGCAGGCCACCCAGAATACGGGCTCACTCCGGGCGTGGAGACCACGGCCGGCCCTTTGGGCCAAGGGTTTTCTAATGCAGTGGGCATGGCTATAGCCCAGGAATACCTTGGCCAGCATTTCAACAGACCAGGATACCCCCTGGTCGACCATTATATATATGCCATGGTCAGCGATGGGGACATGATGGAAGGAATTGCGTCAGAAGCCGCCTCCATGGCAGGGCATCTCGGCTTGGGACGCTTGATCTACGTCTACCTGGACAACCGCATTACTATCGAGGGGAACACAGATCTAACCTTCACCGAGGATGTCGGTCTTCGTTTTCAGGCCTACGGCTGGCATGTGCAGAAGGTGGACGGCTACGACCTGCCTCAAATCGCCTCAGCCCTGGGTGAAGCACAGCAGGAGGCAGAAAGACCCTCTCTGATAATTGCGCGCACCCACATCGGATACGGAAGCCCGAATAAGCAGGACAATGCATCGGCTCACGGCGAACCCATGGGCGCAGAGGAAGTGAAGCTGGTCAGGGAACGCCTAAACTGGCCTGAGACACAGTTCCATATCCCTGAAGAGGCCCTTGCGCATTGTAGAGCCTGTCTGGATAAGGGCAGTGAGTTGGAGGCAGAATGGACACGCCTTCTTGACGCCTACGCCAAGGAATACCCGGATTTGGGCCGTCAGTGGAATGAGTGCCACAAAGGAAAATGGCCCGAGGGCTGGGAAGAAGCCCTTCCCAGGTTCAAACCCGACGACGGCCCCATAGCTACCCGCAGCGCTTCAGGCAAGGTTCTTGAGGCTGTGGCCCCCGGCCTCATTGGCCTGCTGGGCGGCTCTGCCGATCTTGCCCCTTCCAATAAGACTTTCGTCAAAGGTTTAGGCGTAATTAAGACGGATCCGTGCGGGAGAAACATCCATTTCGGCATACGCGAGCACGCCATGGGAGGCATATTAAACGGCATGGCCCTGAGCCCGGGCCTTGTACCCTACGGGGGCACGTTTCTGGTCTTTGCCGACTACTTGAGACCGGCCATACGTCTGGCTGCGCTTATGAAGCTGCGTGTCATCTATGTCTTCACACATGACTCTGTGGCTGTGGGAGAGGATGGGCCTACCCACCAGCCCGTTGAACAGATAGCCTCTCTACGGGCAATACCCAATCTGGTGGTCCTGCGACCAGCCGATGCAAACGAGACAGCGGTTGCCTGGCAGCTTGCCTTGAACCGGCAGGAGGGCCCTTCGGCCTTAATCCTGAGTAGGCAGAAACTTCCAATCATTGACCGAACCGGGTTTGCGTCAGCCGAGGGTCTGCACCGAGGGGCTTACATCCTGGCAGAAGCGCCACAGGGAACGCCTGAAGCCCTGATCCTTGCAACCGGCTCAGAGATCCATATAGCACTGGCTGCCTATGAGAAACTCGTCCAGCAAGGAATTGCGGTTCGGGTAGTCAGCATGCCGAGCTGGGAGGTTTTTGAGGCCCAAGAGGCGGATTATCGTGAAGAAGTGTTGCCGGCCAAGGTAAAGGCTCGCCTGGCTGTTGAGGCGGCTGTACCCATGGGATGGGAACGCTACGTTGGGCTCGAGGGCAGGGTGATCGGGATTGAGCGCTTTGGGACTTCTGCACCAGGGGCTGTTGTTTTGGAAAAATTTGGTTTTACTGCCGAAGCTATTATTGATGCTGTTGGAGAGATGCTCGGAACAACCTAATCCGGACAACTGATCCAGACAAGGCGTTGAGCGGGTTTTCAGCTTTGAGCTTTCAGCTTTGAGCTTTCAGCTAATTTAATCACCTTGTCTACTACCTCGTCCGGGTTCCTTCCAAGCACACGGATCATCGGCTCTTTGCCCACATCACCCCTATCGAAGATGATGTCTGGAATCCTGGTTTCCTTTGAGAGCACACTTTCTGTGCCCCATTCAAGACTGCTACCTTCCTTTTCTTTTATGTCTTGGGGCTCCTCGTTTCGGTCAAACGAGCATACCTTCCATCCCAGGTCCTTGCACTGCCGGACAAGCCCCTCTGAGAACCGAATATTCATGGCCGAGCGAAATTCCGGCTCATGACGCATGGTGGTAAGGATAATGGTGGCAATGTGTCTGGACGCCCCAAAGGCCGGGCCGTTTACCGAAACAATCCCATTACCCAGTCGCACCAATCTGCCAGAGAACGCGGCAACATCCTGGTGGGTTTCGGCAAAGGGCAAGGCATAGCCCAAATTTGACTGAACCTCTGGGACAAGATCCCCTACCCCGGCTTTCTGGAGACGGGCCAAACTCGCTTTGAGTGCCTCAAGTACCCGGTACTTCTCATGCTCGCGAGCAAATCGGGCATAAGGATTTGCAGGCCCCTGTCCTTTCCCCAGAGGGAGGCCAAACCGGATAGAGGTATGGATGAAGTTCTTAGCCCTTTCAACGGCCTCTTTGATTTCCAGTTCCATGGCAAGGTAGGTGGCAATGGCAGCAGAGAATACACAGCCCGTGCCGTGAGTATGTGGCGTATCAATGCGCACCTTCGAAAATTCAAAAGACTTTTTCCCATCATAGAGATAATCTGTGGCAGGGCCATCCAAGTGTCCGCCCTTTATCAACACGTACCGAGCCCCCATAGAGTGTATGATGCTCGCCGCCTCGTAAATATCGTCTTTGGTCCTGATCGATCTTTTGGAAAGAACCTCTGCTTCCGGAATATTGGGGGTAACCACAAGGGCCGTTGGAATGAGTCGAGCGACAAGGGCATCCCTGGCATCATTAAGGAGCAGGGCATCTCCCCCCTTTGCGACCATCACCGGGTCAACCACTATTTTCTCAATGCCGTAAGCAGCTAGCCTGTCAGCTACGACCTCAATTGCATCTGCATTGAAGAGCATACCGGTCTTTACAGCATCCGCGCCTATGTCTGACAGGACTGCATCGAGTTGTTGTGCGATAAAGTCCGGAGGCACAGCGTGGATAGCTGAAACGCCTACTGTGTTCTGTGCCGTGAGGGCTGTTAGCACACTCATGCCAAAGCCCCCCAGGAGGGTTATTGTCTTAAGATCCGCCTGAATCCCGGCGCCTCCTCCTGAATCTGAGCCGGCAATGGTAAGAATGCGTTTCATAAAGATAGTCTTTATCCTTAGGGCTTAGCCGGTTGTGTATATCCTCAATGGACTTGAACCATGCCAGGCGGCTGTCGTGGATATGGTGCGCTTCATCATTGAGCACCACCAGTTCATCAATGTCGTTAATTTCGCGGACAATAACCCCCAAATCGACCTTGGAATCCGTGGTAGCGCCAGGGCGAAGTAATACTGAAACTTTACCATTGTGCTGTTCGATTGTGGCAGCATATGCTCACGATTAAACCACCAGTTTAGTAATGCGACACTGGTATATGCTGTTCCTTCATTAATAAACAACGCATTCAGATTTTCCAGATTAGACAGGCAAACCAGTTGTGATGCATTGGCATAATCACGAATATTTCCTTTCTTATCCGGATTCGCGTCCCGCCACTGTCTTGCGGTCATACCGAACAGCGCCATATTCAAGATATCTGCTTCAGATGCATAAACAAGATTAATCTGCCGGCTTGTCAGCTCCGGCGGAATGAGATTCTCTTTGATGGCATCGGTATGAATCCGGTAGTTAATTTTAGCCAGGTTCCGTTTGATATCCCATCCAAGCTGCTTGAATTCCTCTTCTTTGAGCCGTTGAAATTCCTTGATAAGATATATTTTAAATTGAGGGGATATCCATGATGCAAACTCAAAGGCAATATCTTTGTGCGCATAAGTGCCACCATAACGGCCTGCTTTGGCGATGATCCCTATTGACTTAGTTTTTGTAACCCATTGTTTCACAGAAAGAACAAATCGGTTCAGTCCGGCCTGATTTTTAATTCCCTCGAATTCGGGGGAATTAAAAATCGGATTATAGATTTCTTCCCAGATGCCCAAAAATTCGATGGTATTCTTATTTCGTAACCATTTTTCGATCAGGGCAGAGCCATTCTCCATATTGCGTACCATATCCGTTAAGGAAATATAATCTCGCTCCTTACCTATAAGAATGGTGATTTCACTGCCTTGAACTTCTATTTTCTTGCTTTTTTTAGCCATTTTATCTGCCTTTAATTGTGGCAAATTCGCCACAATTGAAATTCCGGCATACCTAATCCTTCA
>DAOUTV010000030.1 GCA_030668505.1 Desulfobacterales bacterium
GGAGAGCATTGTTGGATTTCGAAAACAAAAAAGTCTTAGTCGTTGGTCTGGCAAGGACCGGACTCGCGGTTGCCCGATTCTTAAAGGATCGAGGGGCGCATGTTACGGTAACCGACCTGAAGAAAGAAGATGAACTTGGCTCCTATGCTCATGATGCCCTCACCATGGGCATTCCCCTGAAGCTTGGGGCACACAATATCGAAAGTTTTACGGGTTCAGACCTAATTGTTGTGAGTCCCGGGGTTCCACACAGGATAACACCCCTGGAGGCGGCAAGAAGAGCAGGGATACGAGTGATTGGTGAGGTGGAATTGGCTTATCGTTTCATCAAGGACAAAGAAGAGATTGTAGCCGTCACGGGGACCAATGGCAAGACCACCACCACAAGCCTTGTTGGGGAGATGTTGAAGGCGTCCGGCCGTAAAGTATTTGTGGGAGGCAATATAGGTGCCCCACTCATCGACTATCTTAATTCCGGCACGCATGCAGACGTGATTGTAGCTGAAATCAGCAGTTTTCAACTCGATACCATAGAGCGCTTCAGGCCTAAAATAGGCGTTCTATTAAATATTACAGAAGACCATCTCGAGCGTTATGACGATTTCAATCACTATGTGCGATCAAAAGCAAGGCTGTTCAAGAATCAACAGAGCACCGATGTGGCGATCTTAAACGGGAGGGATCCCGTACTTCGCGAAATTGAAGGGCTTATTGCCGGCCAAAGACTCTATTTTAACATCGGCTCAGAGACCCGACACGGAGCCGTGATCCGGGGCAATGAGATGATTTGCAGTCTTCCCGGAAAACCTCCGGTTATCCTAAGCCTAAATAATTTTGGGCTCAAGGGAAAGCACAACCTTGAGAATGCTGCGGCTGCAAGCCTGGCGGCGTTGGTTGCGGGGGCCGATCGGGCAGGTATCCAGACGGCACTAGACACGTATGAGGGCCTAAATCACCGGACGAAATATGTCAAAAACGTCAACAGTATTGAGTACTACAACGATTCCAAGGCTACTAATGTCGATGCCGTCAAACGTTCCCTTGAGAGTTTTGACTCCCCGGTTATCTTGATCATGGGCGGCCGGGACAAGGGTGGCAGTTACTCGTTCCTGAAAGAGCTTATAGAAAAAAGGGTCAAGAAACTAATTGCCATTGGTGAGGCCCGCGAAAAAATTTTGAACGCCTTAGGGGGGCTGACGCATTCTGAAGGGACAAGGACTATTGCAGATGCGGTCCTTCTGGCCCACCAGTCAGCAACCCACGGTGACGTCGTGCTCCTGTCACCAGGGTGCTCCAGTTTTGACATGTTCACCGACTATGCCGAACGTGGCGAGGCATTCGTCAGGGCTGTGGAAGAGCTGTGAGAGCAACGTATATTTGATATTGACTAATGACCGTGGAGAAGTGAACTAAAGTGCCTAAAGTGAGCTAAAGTTGAGGACTTGAAGAAATTTTTTTGAAATTGGTTTTGTTCGTTTAACTTTAGGCACTTTAGACACTTTAGCTCACTTTAGGCACTCCGTTATTGACCAATGACTAACGACCAACGTACAAATGATCGCGGTGGATATGACGGTTTCCTCTTGCTGGGGACGCTACTGCTGCTGGGGATCGGAGTAGTGATGGTCTACAGTGCAAGCTCGGCTGTCGCCCTTAAGCGATTTGGATGCGACATCTACTTTTTCAAGAGACATTTGGTGTACGCCGTTGCAGCAATCCTGGTTCTCATAGTCTGCCGCCACGTTCCATATCATGTATACAGGAAGATGGCATACCCGATCCTTGTTGTTGCTTTTTTGTTGCTTATAGCCCTTTACTTGCCCGGGG
Source organism: Desulfobacterales bacterium (assembly GCA_030668505.1). GTDB lineage: Bacteria > Desulfobacterota > Desulfobacteria > Desulfobacterales. The sequence continues at coordinate 1,828 of DAOUTV010000030.1, forward strand.
TAGGGCACCCGGTTGGCGGCGCCAGACGGTGGTTGAGAGTTTTTGGGCTTTCCATTCAGCCATCGGAACTTGCGAGGCTGGCCCTAATCATCTATTTGGCCTACTCCATGAGCAAAAAACAGGAAAAGATCAAGGTGTTTGCGATCGGGTTTCTTCCACATGCCATTGTATTTGTAAGTTTTGGCGCCCTGATCGTTATGCAGCCCGACTTTGGGATGGCAGTAATGTTTGCCCTGATTGCATGGACGATGCTCTTTATCGGGGGGGTGCGTCTGTCCTACCTTGTCACAGCACTGGCGGCAATACTGCCCGTTGCTTACTACATGCTGATTCATGTGGGATACCGTCTAAGGCGACTCACAAGCTTTCTCGATCCCTGGAGATACGAAAGCGATGCAGGATATCAGATCGTTCATTCACTGATGGCGCTTGGATCAGGGGGGGTTACGGGTGCAGGCGTTGGAAAGAGTTACCAGAAGCTTTTCTATCTGCCGGAGCCTCATACTGATTTTGTCTTTTCAGTGCTGGGAGAGGAATTAGGTCTTGTAGGGGTGTGCCTTGTGATGGGTCTCTATATAATGATCCTCTGGCGGGGGATCGTTGTGGCGATGAAGGCAAGGGATCTGTTTGCAATATATTTGGCTGTAGGATTGACTTCCGCCATTGGCCTGCAGGTGTGCATCAACATGGGTGTTGCCATGGGGTTATTGCCCACGAAGGGACTGACCCTGCCCCTTGTTAGCTATGGAGGCACATCCCTTTTGATGAATGCCGCTGCCATTGGGATATTAATGAATATTTCGGCCCGACGGACGTAATCATCATGAGGGTCCTTATAGCAGGGGGCGGCACTGGAGGGCATCTCTTTCCCGGTATCGCGATTGCTGAGGCATTCAGGGTTAAGGAGCCCGGGTCTGAAATGCTTTTTGTTGGGACCGGCAATCCCTTGGAGGTAGCTACTCTTTCAAAGAGGGGATTTGATCACATGGAAATTGTAGCTGAAGGTTTAAAGGGACGAGGGCTCTGGAGACAGATTCGATCGTTGCTAAAGATTCCCTTTGGGGTATGGCAGGCCTTGCGAATTATCTGGCGGTTTGATCCCGACATCATTATTGGCCTTGGAGCATATGCCTCAGGACCTGTTGCCTTGGCGGCAAGGCTCATGGGGAAAAAAATAGTCATTCATGAACAAAACATCCTGCCGGGTTTGACTAACCGGATACTCGGGCGTTTTGCCGACCGGATATTCATCTCCTTCCCGGATAACCTCGGCATATTCAAACCGTCAAAGACTGTGAATACAGGAAATCCTGTACGCCGTGAACTCCTTATACGCAAATTAGACGGGAAGACAACCGGGCAATTTACGGTCCTGGTACTGGGTGGCAGCCAAGGGGCTCATACCGTAAACTGCGCGGTGGTTGAGGCCCTTGATCGTTTGAAGAGCCCGTCGCAAATGACCTTTATCCATCAGACCGGGACCAAAGATGCCGCATGGGTCGAAGAGGCTTATGAGAGCCGAGGACTCAAGGCCAAGGTAGAGCCTTTTTTTGTAGACATGGCTGGTCCATACATCTCGGCAGACTTGGTTATATGCAGGTCTGGGGCCATGACTGTGTCAGAGTTGATGGCTCTGGGTAAGCCTGCCATCTTCATACCTTTTCCGTTTGCGGCCAATAACCATCAAGTCCTGAATGCCAATTATGTGGCCGATACAGGTGGGGCAGAGGTTATCTTAGAAAAGGATTTGAATGGTGCTGTGTTGGCCGAAAGAATAGATCATTATGCGTCGAACCCTAAAGCGTTGCGGAATATGGCAAAGCGGACATTGGCTCTTGCACGCCCTGATACTACGGACATTATTGTGGATGAATGCCGCAGGTTGCTGGTGATGAGTCATTAGTCATTGGTTATTTGTAACTTGCCCATATGGCGCTTGTGGAGATTTTGACTTTAGGCACTTTAGTTCACTTTAGGCACTTTAGACACTTTATATGTATCAGAAATCGTATCACATACATTTTGTTGGGATCGGCGGAATTGGAATGAGCGGGATCGCGGAGCTCCTTCTGAACCTGGGTTATAGGGTAAGCGGTTCAGATCTGCGGTTGACAGACATTACCGGACGCTTGGTCGAACTTGGGGGGACAATATTTGAGGGGCACCGCCCGGAGTACATTCAAGGGGCGGATGTTGTAGTGATTTCTTCAGCAGTAGGGGATATCAACCCTGAAGTCGTGGCCGCCAAAGAGGCCATTGTTCCGGTTATCCCCAGAGCGGAGATGCTGGCCGAGTTGATGCGGCTGAAATACAGCATTGCCGTAGCCGGTGCCCATGGCAAAACCTCAACGACCGGTATGATTGCTTCGATACTTGACCACGGAGGACTTGACCCTACGGTGGTTATCGGCGGGAAACTAGGCAGTCTGGGAACCAATGCCCGTCTGGGCCAGGGGGAGTTTATCGTGGCTGAAGCGGACGAAAGCGATGGCTCTTTCTTGAAACTATCCCCGACCATTGGTGTGGTAACGAACATTGACGCCGAACACCTGGACTTCTATGGGGATTTGAAAAAAATCAAACAGGTGTTTATTGATTTTATCAACAAGGTTCCCTTCTATGGCATGGCGGTGCTGTGTTTGGATAACGAGGGGATTCAAGAACTGATACCGAAGATTGAGAAAAGGTTTACCACTTATGGCATGACGTCCCAGGCAGATTATCAGGCGAAAGACGTGAGCTTTGAAGCCCTGAAAAGCCGATACAGTATATCCTGCCGCGGCGAAGCCTTGGGTACGGTAGATCTGAACCTTCCCGGCATTTACAATGTGTATAACTCCATGGCGAGCATTGCCGTTGGCATGGAACTGGGGATTCCCTTTGATATTATCCTGCGTGCGCTGAAAAATATTGAAGGGGTCCAGCGCAGACTTCAGGTAAAGGGGACGGCACACGGGGTAACGGTGGTGGACGACTACGGACACCACCCAACAGAGATTAGGCTGACACTCCAGGCGGTGCGCCAGTGCTGGCCGGACCATCGGATCGTTGTTGCGTTTCAGCCACATAGGTACTCGCGGACCGCTGCGTTATTTGACGATTTTACGCGGGCCTTTTACCAGGCGGACACCCTTGTAGTGCTTCCCATCTATTCGGCAGGAGAGGTCCCGATAGAAAACGTAGACGGCCAGAGCCTCTGTGAGGGGATTCATCAGCACGGCCACAAAGATGTTGTCTTTCATAATGGCCAGGATGCAGCTGTATCCTATTTGAAGAAGACCTTGAGAAAAGGGGATTTACTATTAACCCTGGGGGCAGGGGATGTCTGGCAGGTGGGAGAAAAGTTTCTTGATGAATGAGGCAGACAAGAAGTGGCTGGCAGCGCATGTTAGTGCGGACGTTTTATTTGATGAACCGATGAGGCGTTACACGACTTTCAGAATTGGAGGACCCGTAGACGCCCTGATCACTGTGAAAACCGAGCAAGAGCTAAAGGATACGATCGTGTGGGCCCGGGACAAAGGCCATCCCATCATGATCTTAGGGGCGGGAAGTAATCTGTTGGTCCGGGACGGAGGCGTACGAGGCCTCGTGTTCAAGTTAGCTGATGAGTTCGAGGAAATACACCTTGTAACCCGGGTTAATAGCAGCAGGACCGTGATAACAGCAGGAGCAGCGGTCCTGGTTCGCCTGCTCGGCAAATTTGCCCTTGACCAGGGACTGGCCGGGCTTAACTTCACACTCGGTATCCCTGGATCCCTAGGCGGGGCGATAAGAATGAACGCAGGGGCCTGGGGAGGATGCATGGCCGATTGCATCAGTTCGATTAGAGTGCTCAACCGATATGGAGATATTGTGAACATGAATCGGGACCAGCTTCGGTTTTCGTACAGGGGGCTGGATTTGGAAAAAGGTACTATTATCTTGAGTAGCCGGTTCAAGCTTGATTACACAGACCGGGGGGCCCTCCAAAAGGAGGCCATCCGCATGCAGAAGGAACGGAGATTGACTCAACCGCTTTCCCTTCCCAGTGCCGGGTCTGTGTTTCGAAACCCGTCCGGGCAAAAGGCCGCTGGAGAGCTTATTGACCAGGCAGGCTTGAAAGGACTTCGGGTTGGGGAAGCCGAGGTTTCAACCAAACATGCCAATTTCATTGTGAACAAGGGGCATGCCAAGGCTTCCGACGTCCTTGAACTGATAAGACAGATACAGGAGGCCGTTTTTAAACGGTACAGCGTCAACTTGGAGCCAGAGGTGATAGTAATTGGCCAAGAAAAAGGTTCGTAAGAACTATTATAAAAAGAGTCGGGTACATAGAAGACAGAGAGTCATAAGGCGCTGTCTCCTATGCCTCAAGATAATGTTGCTGGTGGGGGGTATGGCCGGAACAAGCCTCCTTCTCATACTGGTCTATGATGCCGTGACCCAGAGTTCCTACTTCGTGGCCCGGACGATTACGGTTGAGGGAAACCAAAGGCTTTCAAAGGATACGATTCTGAAGCAGGCCGGTCTGAAGCTCCACGACAACATCCTTTTTGTTAATCTGAATACGCTTCGTTACAGGCTTATAGCCCATCCATGGGTTGCCGCTGCCGAGATCGAGCGGCAGTTGCCTGACGTGATTCATATCCGGGTGAAAGAACGGGTACCTATCGCCATAGTGGAACTAAACAGATCCTCCAGTCTCGCAAGCACGTCTACCACCCGCTTGCCGGCGCCGGCTTTGCCGGTCAACTGCAATACAGGCCGAGATGGAAATGGTGGGCAAAGCGGTGCGAGGAGTACAGAACACGAGCGGGCAGGCCTTGCGGGCAGGCTTTTTTGCCTGGACGAAGAGGGCGAAATCTTCAAACCAGTGGAGCCTTCAGATAATGTGCGCGTGCCTTTGGTTACCGGTCTTGCCTTGTCAGATATTGATTTCAACGATCAGTCGCGTTCCCGGTTGTTTAGAGCTGTTATGGAGGCGCTTCGCTTGAGCCGACTTCATCAGAATGCGGTTCCGCTCCATGCCTTGCACAGTATTCACGTTGACAGAGAGATGGGATTGACCCTTTATGCCTTTTTCGTTCCGGGCAACCTGTCCGCCGCGCGTGAACTTGCCTTTGCCGACAAGGCAGGCAGAGGCGCGGTGGCAATCAAGGTCGGTTTCGGGGACTACGAGTCAAAGTACAGCCGACTTGGAGATGTGGTTCCTTACCTGAAAAAGAAAAGTGGGTTTTTGAACCTTGAGTCCATCGATTTGAACGATTCGGATAGAGTGGTGGTCAGGCCTTCTCAGGCCGGCCAGGCTGGAATTCGCTCTGTTGCTGGGGGCAGCAATCTTTGGCCGAGCATACGAAAGGAGGTGTGAAGGTGAAGGGTGATAGTGAAGTGATAGTAGGCCTCGATATCGGGACCACCAAAATTTGTGCAGTGGTGGGGGGTGTGACCCGCGATGGGATCGAAATTGTGGGAATCGGGACCCATCCATCTGTTGGGCTGCGTAAAGGCGTGGTTGTCAATATCGAATCGACCGTAGTCTCTATTCAAAGAGCCGTAGAAGAAGCCGAGTTGATGGCGGGTTGCGAGGTCAGGTCGGTGTACGCGGGGATTGCCGGAGGCCATATAAAGGGTTTCAATAGCCACGGAATCGTTGCCGTAAAGGGGAATGAAGTCAGCGAAAAGGACATCGAACGCGTGATTGATGCAGCCAGGGCAGTGGCTATTCCCATGGACCGTGAAGTGATTCATGTGCTGCCCCAGGAGTTTATCGTGGACGAGCAGGATGGGATTCAGGATCCCCTTGGTATGGCAGGGGTTCGCTTGGAGGCCAAGGTCCACATTGTGACCGGAGCCGTCACCTCAGCACAGAATATCATAAAGTGTGCAAACCGTGCCGGGCTTGATGTGTGTGATATTGTGCTTCAATCCCTTGCATCGAGTGAAGCCGTGCTAAGCGAAGAGGAAAAGGCCCTGGGTGCTGCCCTGATTGATTTTGGAGGGGGGACCACAGACCTGGCGATTTTCAGGGGCAATAGCATCGAGCATACCTCGGTGTTGGCCTTGGGGGGAAACAATCTTACCCATGACATCTCCGTAGGTCTGAGGACACCCGTGGCTGAGGCGGAAAAGATCAAGATAAGGTACGGCAGTTGTCTTACCAGTGGTATCGGAAGAGATGAGACTATTGAGGTTGCAGGTGTTGGCGGACGCAAGCCAAGGACCCTGTCGAGGCAGATACTAGGTGAGATCCTCGAGCCGAGAGTGGAAGAGATCTTCAACCTGATCCACCGGGAGGTTTTTAAGGCCGAAATGGAGGATTCAATAACTTCGGGGGTGGTGGTTACCGGGGGGGCCTGTCTGCTGGAAGGCGTTGTGGATATTGCCGAGGCGGTCTTCAACTTTCCAACACGGATCGGAAGACCCACGGGGATCAGCGGATTAGTGGACGTGGTGAACAATCCAATGTATGCCACGGCCGTTGGGTTGGTACTTTACGGTGCCAGATTTCATCCGAAAAAGAAATTCAGGATTCGAGACGACAACATCTTTGATCGTGTAACGGCACGCATGAAGAAATGGTTTAAGGATATCATTTAAAAATATACAAAAAAAACAGGAGGTGGGGAAAATGATGTTTAGTTTTGTGGAGAACGAAAAGACGGCCAAGATCAAGGTGATCGGAGCGGGTGGGGCCGGCGGAAACGCCATCAACAACATGATTGCGTCGAAGCTTAATGGGGTCAGGTTTATTACGGCCAACACTGACGTCCAGGCCCTTGAAGTGTCAAAGGCTCCGGTCAAGATCCAGATGGGGGACAAACTCACACAGGGTCTAGGAGCCGGAGCAAATCCCGAAATCGGCCGGCAGGCGGCCATGGAAAGCATAGATGTGATCCGAAGCGCCGTTGAAGACAGCCACATGGTCTTTATTACTGCGGGTTTGGGTGGAGGCACAGGCACAGGTGCCGCCCCAGTGATTGCAGAAGTCTGTAAAGAGCTTGGTGCCCTCACCGTGGCAGTGGTAACAAAACCATTCAGCTTTGAGGGCAGAAAACGGACGAAGCAGGCCGAAGACGGCATCAAGCAACTCAAAGAAGTTGCGGACACTGTAATTATTATTCCCAACGACAGGCTTCGGGGTTTGGCATCCAGGAACGCGACAATGCTTGAGATGTTCAAGAGGGCGGATGAGGTTTTGCTTCACTCTGTCAAGGGGATTACAGACTTGATCATAATGCCCGGCCTCGTGAATCTTGACTTTGCTGATGTCAGGACCACCATGTCTAAGGCGGGGATGGCCATCATGGGAACCGGCATCGCCAGCGGAGAAAACCGTGCATTGGAAGCGGCCGAAAGAGCCATATCCCATCCTCTCTTGGAGGATGTCTCTATCACCGGGGCCCGGGGCGTCTTGATGAACGTAACCAGCGGGTCAGACCTAACCATGGCGGAAATGACTGAAGCCTCTGACCGTATTCACAGCGAGGCTGGTGATGAGGCAGAGATTATCTGGGGCGCGGTTTTGGATGACAGTATAGGGGATGAACTCAGGGTCACGGTAATCGGCACCGGGATCGGCTCCAAAAATGAACAGGAGAAGATCCAATTCTCAGGCAAGGTCCGTGATATCACAGAGGCCGACCTTACACGGTCTTCCGACCTTGACGAGCCGACTTTCATCCGCCGCGAGAAGGCAGTGGGCGAATCGGGCGGTGCGCATTACAGTGGTTATCGTGGGATTATCCTGGATAGTAATGATCTGGAAATTCCCACCTTCATGAGACGAAAGGCGGATTGAGACGATTTCGGAGTGCGGATTTCGGAATGCGGATTAGAAAAACAGGTGAAACGAATAATCAGCATCCAGCACCCAGCAACGAGTAACCAGGAACGAGCAACGAAAATCCAAAATCCAAAATCCAAAATCCAAAATCCAAGCACGCGAACAAGGGAAGAGCTTCTGACGGCAGAGAGGGGAACCGTCAGAAAAAACTGGGCCGGCAAGATCCGAATTGCGTTGGCCTATCCCAACTACTACCATGTTGGGATGTCAAACCTTGGTTTTCATGCAATATACCGCCTTCTGAACGATTATGAGGATGTAGTATGTGAAAGGGTCTTTGTCCATGAGGGCAACGGTGCAACCAGTGGCGGCCTTCGCTCTATGGAATCTCAAAGACCATTAGGCAATTTTGATATTATCGCTTTTTCTATTTCTTTTGAAAATGATTATCCCAACCTCCTCACTCTCCTAACAGAGGCAGGCATCCCCCGGTGGTCATCAGAGCGAGATTCCCCCCATCCTCTGGTCATCGCCGGGGGAGTGACCGCCTCCTTGAATCCTGAACCTATAGCACCCTTTGTGGATTGCTTCCTGGTAGGGGAGGCCGAGCCGATTCTCGATGTTTTTCTTGAAGTATATAGAAGACATTCTGACAAACAGGAGCTTCTTGAAGCCTTAGCTTTAGATGTACCTGGAGTTTACGTGCCTCGGTTATATGATGTGGCTTATAACCCGGATGGCACCATAGCAGAGTTTCGACCAAAGAGTGGATTCCCTGCGAAGGTTCAGCGGGTGGCGGTTGAAGATCTTTCTTCCTGGGATACATGCAGCATTATCCTGACGCCGCACACGACTTTTCGCGATACCTATCTGGTAGAGGCCGGGCGCGGGTGTCCCCACGGATGCCGGTTTTGCGCAGCCGGGTTTGTTTATCGGCCGCCACGGTTCAGACCAAAGGGGGCATTACAAAATTGCATAGAGAAGGGGTCCAAGCGCTCGAATCGGATAGGCCTGATGGCTGCCGCGGTTTCAGATGTTCAGTATATTGAAGAACTCTGTCAAAAGGCTCTAGACCAGGGTGTTCAACTTTCTTTTAGCTCCTTTAGGGCGGATCGCCTCACACCGGAACTCCTCGATATTCTCAGGCGTGGAGGCTTGAAGACCGTAACAATTGCTCCTGATGCCGGCTCGGATCGCATGCGCCGTGTCATAAACAAGGGGATTACTGAACAGGATGTATTGCGGGCTGCCGATCTTGTGGTGAGTTCAGGAATACCGAACCTGAAACTTTATTTCATGGTAGGACTTCCAACCGAGACAATGTCTGATGTGGAAGCGATTGTGACCCTTTGCAAGCAGGTGAAACACCGATTTCTAAAGGCCAGCCGAACAAAGAAACGGATCGGGCAAATCACCGTGAGCGTCAACTCCTTCATACCTAAACCTTTCACGCCCTTTCAGTGGGTTTGCCTTGAGGACGTAAAGATCCTGAAGGCAAAAATCAAACATGTGAAAGAAGGCCTGAAGCGCGTGGCGAATGTCCGGGTGCACGCCGATGTGCCCAGATGGGCATACATCCAGGCCCTGCTTTCCCGCGGGGATCGTCGCACAGCACAATTGTTGGAGGCTGTACAAGAAAACAATGGAAACTGGGCCAAGACCCTCAAGGCATCTGTGATCAACCCGGATTTTTATGTCTACAGGGAGCGGTCCCTGGATGAAATCCTTCCCTGGGACTTCATAGACCATGGCATCAACAAAACCTTCCTAATTGAGGAATACCACAAGGCCCTCCACGAAGAGACCTCACCCCCCTGTGAAGTGGGTCGCTGCAAGGCATGCGGTGTCTGCAAATAATTTGTATTGGACGGTTTGGGCTGCCGCAGTTAAGATTGAAAATACCAAAATCATATCAAGGCATTTTTGAAGGAGTTTGAGTCAACTTCAGTGGGAAAATAAGCAAGATCTTGTGGCTTGGCTGGATAGCCTCCAAACCCATGGGCAAGGACTGGCCGAATAAAGAGAGGTATGGACCAGAAAAATTATATGTTGCGAATTTCCTCGACAATTTTGTATAATATCCGATAATCTTCTCTACTCTATTTTATTTTAGATGCTGTTTCAAAACCCTTTTCCTTGGTTTGTTTGGCCATTTTTAAAAGTTCTATGCTCGCTTTGCTAAAAATGTCGTTCGCAAAAGACTTTTTACTATACCATCAGGGATTAGAGGATGGAACAAATTAAAGCCCTTAATGTAGCAATTGTAGGTGGTGGTCCCGGGTGCAAAGCGATCATGGACATGATCTTTGACGAAAAGCCGAGCCGGCTTCGGATGAACCTGATCGGGATAGCCTGCACCAACACCGAGGCTGTGGGTTATCGGTACGCGCAGGAAAAAGGGA
>DAOUTV010000090.1 GCA_030668505.1 Desulfobacterales bacterium
AAGCAGCGGGTATTTGAGAAGGAGATATAATGACGGCAGAAAAGGGCATTGTTGAAAGCATTGAACGGGTAGCAATTAAGCGTTGGAAATACGCGATGATCGTCTTGGCCTTCATTTTTTTTGTGCTCACGAGCTGGGCAACACCGGGGTCAGCAGGCTCGGGACGTACCGAAGAAGATCTTGTGGCTGCCGAAACAGCTGTTCGAACGGAGAACTCCTCAACACGAAATCTTTCAAACCTTGATCAGACCTCAACGCTCGCGGACTATCTGAAATATGCTGCGTTGAACAACCCGGGCTTGGAGGCGGCGTTCAACCGATGGAAAGCTGCATTGGAGAGAGTCACACAGGTTAACTCCCTGCCTGATCCCCGTTTTAACTACGCATATTATATCGAGGAGGTGGAGACTCGGGTGGGACCCCAGCGACAGAAGCTTGGCATATCTCAGACGTTTCCGTGGTTCGGGAAGTTGAAGCTGAAGGGTAACGCAGCACTCGAAGCTGCGCATGCCGAAAAGGAGCAGTACGAGAAGACAAAGCTCCGGTTGTTCTACCGTGTGAAATCGGCCTACTATGAATACTACTACCTTGGCCGTGCTGTGGCGATTACCAAGGAGCATATTAAGCTCTTGGCCAATCTCGAGAGCGTTGCCAGAACCCGTTTCAAGACAGGCCACGCGTCTCATACCTCCGTTATCCAGGCCCAGGTTGAACTGGGAAAGCTTGATGACCGGTTGCGAACACTGACATCGCTTCGCGAGCCGATTGTAGCAAAATTGAATGCATCCCTCAACCGGCCTTCAGACGCTTCCCTGCCGTGGCCTCAGGCGATTCCTTACGATAATCCGGTGTTCACGGATAAGGAGGCATTCGAGTGGCTTGCCGAGCGGAATCCTGACCTTAATCGTTTAGGCTTCCTGGCTGAGAAGGAACAATTCGCCATCAAGCTTGCCAGAAAGAACTACTACCCCGACATCACGGTTGGCCTGGATTACGTGGATACGGACGAAGCCCTGATGCCGGACACTCCTGACAGTGGAAAAGATCCAGTGATTGCTAAAGCTTCGGTTAATATACCGATCTGGTTCCGCAAGTACCGGGCAGCAGAAAAGGAAGCCAGGCTTCGCCACGCTGCTGTGCGGGAACAGCGAGTCGATACCGAGAACCGGTTGGGAGCCGATTTGAAGCTTGTTTTATATCACTTCCGAGACGCGGGGAGGAAGATCGGCCTGTACCGCGATACGCTTATTCCCAAGGCAAACCAATCCTTAAGAGTAGCGCAACAGGGCTTTCAAGCCGGTCAGGTGAGCTTCATCTCGCTCGTAGACGCTGAAAGGTTACTTCTGGAGTTTCAACTGGCCTATGAGCGCGCGTTGGCCGATCGCGCCAAGCGAGTTGCAGAGATTGAGACCATGGTCAATAAGGATTTCTCCGGCAATTAAAAAACATCTTCAACTCAAAAAGAGCAGAGGATAGACATCATGAGCAAACTTACAAATAAGATGAGAGCTTTGATGGTGCCATGGGGTGTGGTTTTGCTGGTGGTTATTGCTTTCGCGGCAGGTGCGCTTATCCGGGGAGGACGTGAACCTGAGCGGAATGGTAGTGTGCCGGCAGGTCCCGGCGCTGTAAAGGCTGCCAAGCAGGAAGCCCAGCTCTGGACCTGCTCCATGCATCCCCACATTAAACTGCCCAAGCCGGGCAAATGCCCGATTTGTGCTATGGACCTGATTCCCCTGGAGACGGCGGAAGATGAAGCAGAAGGGCTAAGGGAGTTGTCCGTCAGTGAACATTCCGCCAAACTCATGGAGGTCGAAACTGCCCCTGTTGAGAGGAAATTCGTGACTGCGGAGATCCGCATGGTCGGCAAGGTGGATTATAACGAGACGCGGGTCTCCGATATCAGTGCCTGGGTTCCGGGTCGTCTTGACCGTCTTTTTGTGGACTATACGGGGGTGCCTGTAAGAAAGGGCGACCACATGGTCTACCTCTACAGCCCGGAGCTGCTGAGTGCTCAGGAAGAACTTCTTCAGGCCATCCAGGCAGTTAAGAACCTGAAGGGCAGCGACGTTTCGATGATACGTGAGATGTCAAAAGCCACGGTAACTGCCGCCAGGGAAAAGTTGCGCCTGTGGGGCCTGACAGCAAAACAGATAGCCAGAATCGAAAGGCGTGGAAAGGCGAGCGACCACATGACAATCTACTCGCCGGCCAGCGGTATTGTCATACACAAGCACGTGCAGCAAGGCATGTATGTCAACACCGGGACAAAGATCTACACGATCGCAGACCTGTCACAGGTTTGGGTGCGTTTAGACGCTTATGAATCGGACCTGATTTGGCTGCGGTACGGCCACAATGTAGAGTTCACGACGGAATCCTATCCGGGCGAAGTCTTTAAGGGAACCATATCATTCATCGACCCCATCCTGAACCAAGCCACGCGTACTGTGAAAGTGCGAGTCAACCTGGCGAATCCTGAAATGAAACTTAAACCCGGCATGTTTGTAAGGGCCATAGTAAGGGCCAAGCTCGCAAGCAGCGGCAGGGTGATGGACGTGGCGCTTGCCGGTAAATGGATCTGTCCCATGCACCCGGAGGAAGTTAAGGATTCTGCAGGAAACTGCAGCATCTGCGAGATGCCGCTGGTGCGAACCGAGTCACTCGGGTACGTGGGAGTGGATCCTGAAAAGGCCGAGAAACCTTTGGTCATACCGGCATCTGCGCCTTTGATCACGGGGAAGAGAGCAATCGTATACGTTGTCGTCCCGGACAGAGAAAAACCGACATATGAAGGGCGAGAGATCGTCCTTGGTCCTCGGGCAGGTGATTATTACTTGGTGCGACGCGGTCTGAATGAAAGGGAACGCATAGTGACAAAAGGGAGCTTCAAGATCGACGCGGAGCTCCAAATTCAGGCTAAGCCCAGCATGATGAGTCCTGAGGGTGGAGCAGCAGGCGGCCACGCCCACGCTCATGGCGACGCGCAGAAACCCACAGAGCCGACTCCGGCGCGTGCAACCGTGACACTGCCTGATCTTGTCCGCAAGCAATTGCACAAGGTTCTTATGGCAGGCAATGCTTCAAAAGCCTCCATCGAATCCGGTGATATCCACCAGATCCATGAAGCTTTCTCCGCACTATCAAAGCAGGTTGACTCCGTGGAAAGCGCCAAGCTAAGCGGACATGCCGCTATGTTGTGGAAGGAATATGCCATGCTTCTAGGCAACGATGCTGTCGAAGGCGGCAATGTCAAGAAGCTTTCAGAAGCAAAACAAGTGGCCAAGCTTCTGGATGAACATCTTTCCTCCTTTCAGGCACAGATGGCAATCTCGCATGAACACGAAGTTGACAGCGCTCCCAAAGTCAGCCCAGAATTTCGCCATCAATTGGTGAAAGTAGTGGAAGGCTATCTTGGCATGCAGACATCCCTGGCAGCGGATCAAGCCGATCAGGCTGTGCAGGGAGCCAAAAGGGCGCTTGGTGCTGTTGAAGCGGTGGATATGACATTACTGTCAGGGCAAAACCATATGGATTGGATGAAGCATGAAGGGGAGTTAAAGAAGATCCTGTCACACGTGGTCGAGGCAAAAGAGATTGAGCCCATACGAAAAGACTTCGCTGTGTTGTCTGAACTGATCGCGGCCACGACAAAACGATTCAATGCCTCGTCGCAGGCTCTGTATCAGTTCAAGTGCCCTATGGCTTTTGACAACCGCGGGGCCACGTGGCTTCAGGCTCATGAAGAAGCTGCCAATCCCTATTTCGGAAAAATGATGTTGAGATGTGGCGATCTCATAGAAGTCATTCCCGGACAAGAGCAACCTGGAGGGCACGACCATGGATAAAGCGCCCCCTTCCGGGCAAACGGCAGAACAGAAATCGGCAGTCGGCAAGCTGCTGCGTTTTTGCCTGACCAACAAACTTGTTGTTGGAATGTTCGTGCTGGCCGTCATTGTGGCGGGAATCCTGGTTGCCCCCTTCGACTGGAAAATAGGGGATATCACAAGATACCCGGTGCCAGTGGATGCCATACCCGACATAGGGGAAAACCAGCAGATTGTTTTTACCCAATGGATGGGCCGTTCTCCGCAGGACGTGGAGGACCAGATAACCTACCCGCTGACGGTCTCGTTGCTGGGCATTCCCGGTGTGAAAACGATCCGCAGCTATTCCATGTTCGGGTTCTCCACCATCTACGTCATCTTCAAAGAGGGTGTTGAATTTTACTGGTCCCGAACGCGATTGCTGGAAAAACTGAACAGCCTCCCGTCCGGTACGCTTCCGGCAAGGGTTCAACCTGCATTGGGGCCAGACGCCACGGCCTTGGGTCAGATATACTGGTACACCCTTGAAGGACGTGATCCAAACGGCAACCCAACAGGAGGGTGGGATCAAGAAGAGCTTCGAACCATACAGGATTGGTACGCGCGGTACTGGTTTCTTTCGGCAGATGGAGTTGCCGAAGTGGGCTCCATCGGCGGCTATGTCAAAGAGTACCAGGTTGACGTAGATCCGGATGCCATGCGGGCTCATGGGGTAAGTATCGATGAGGTGTTTAGGGCAGTAAAATCATCCAATATTGATGTTGGCGCCAGAACAATTGAATTGAACCGGACGGAATACTTCGTCCGCGGCATAGGCTTCATCAAGGCAATAGAAGACGTAGAAAACAGTGTTGTCAAGGTGAAGAAGGAGAACGTTCCCATTCTTGTAAAACATATCGCCAAGGTGACACTAGGGCCGGCTATTCGCAGGGGCGCTCTGGATAAAGGAGGAGCGCCGGTTGTCGGCGGAGTGGTGGTTGCTCGTTACGGCGACAATCCCCTTGCGGTTATTAATAACGTCAAGAAGAAGATCGATGAAACCAGACAAGCCCTCCCTGCCAAGACCATCATAGACTATGCAAAAACTACCAGAGTCGAGGTTGCTGAGTTAGCAAAAAAGCAAGGCTTTGTGCCTTTCGCAGGAACGAAACTCAACCAGGATGGGTGGTTGAACTATTTGCGATCAGTTCCAAGACACGAATGGCCATCATGGGCCACAATCAGCAAAGTGACCGTCGTCCCCTTCTATGACCGGACAGGCCTGATCTATGAGACCCTTGGAACCCTCAATGATGCCATTGCACTGGAGATCCTGGTAACCATCATCGTGGTCCTAATTATGGTAATGCACCTGCGCAGCAGCGCATTAATCGGTGGGATGCTTCCACTTGCGGTGCTGTTATGCTTTATCGCCATGAGATTCTTCGGGGTGCAGGCCAACATTGTGGCACTATCAGGCATTGCCATAGCCATCGGCACGATCGTGGACATGGGAATTGTTGTGTGTGAGAATATTCTCCGCCATCTGGACCGGGCTTCACCGACCGAGTCACGACTGGAAGTCGTACACCGTGCAGCGAGCGAAGTGGGCGGCGCGGTGCTCACGGCCGTGTTGACCACAATTGTGAGTTTCCTTCCCGTATTCACCATGATCGGCGCCGAAGGCAAGCTCTTCAAACCCCTTGCTTACACAAAGACCTTTGCCCTGATTGCTTCCATCGTGATCGCGCTCACCGTGCTGCCCCCAGCGGCATATGTGCTGTTTTGCGGCAAAATTTCAGGTAAGATTCTGCGCTTGGCCTTAAACGTTGTGCTTATCATAACCGGTATTGTCGTTGGATTCGTCGTGGCCTGGTGGGCCGGGCTATTGCTCGTGTTTCTCGGAACATATTATCTGTTTCAGGAAAGAATTCCCAAACGAATCACACGATTTGACGCTTGGACAGCCATCGCAATTGCTGTTCTTGTCGTAGGAATTCTATTGACTGGGTATTGGGAGCCCCTCGGCCCGGAGCGCGGCTTGTTGCGAAACCTAGTCTTTGTGGCAGTGTTGATCGGCAGCGTGCTGATCATCTTCAAGCTGTTTCAACTGGTTTTCGTGCAACTCCTTCGATGGTGTCTCAAGCATAAGACCGCGTTTCTTTCTCTCCCTCTCATGCTTGTGCTTTTGGGGGGAGCAATCTGGCTGGGTTTTGATGGGCTCTTTGGATGGCTACCCGAGTCCGTGAACAAGACCCGACCCATTCAATATCTGGCTCATAAATTCCCCGGGTTGGGCAAAGAGTTTATGCCCCCTTTGGACGAAGGCTCATTCTTGTGGATGCCCACCACAATGACCCATGCATCTATTGGCGAAGCCCTGGACATCTTGCAAAAACAGGACATGGCCCTCCAGTCCATTCCGGAGATTGAATCGGTCGTGGGAAAACTTGGCAGGGCCGAAACCCCTTTGGACCCGGCCCCCATCTCTATGATCGAGACCGTGATCAACTACAAGCCCGAATACAAGACCGACAAGGCGGGACGGAGGATGGGGTTTCGCTATGACGAAAAAACGGACGAGTTCGTTCGGGACGAGAATGGAGAACTGATTCCTGACTCATCCGGTCAGCCTTACCGCCAGTGGCGCGATCATATCACGAGGCCGGACGATATCTGGAGCGAGATCGTGAAGGCAGCTAAGATTCCGGGAACCACTTCAGCGCCCAAGTTGCAGCCGATAGCCGCTCGGATTGTTATGCTTCAGAGCGGCATGCGTGCCCCCATGGGGGTCAAGGTCAAAGGACCATCACTGGAAGTCATTGAGAGTGTCGGGCTGCAAATCGAGCGATTTCTGAAAGAGGTGCCTAGCGTGGAAGCGTCAGCCGTGGTGGCGGACCGAATTGTCGGGAAGCCTTATCTGGAGATCGTACCGGATCGCACCGCACTTGCACGCTATGGTGTCCCTATGCGCAAGTTCCAGGACGTTGTGGAAATTGCGATCGGTGGGCGAAAAATAACCACAACAATAGAAGG
>DAOUTV010000079.1 GCA_030668505.1 Desulfobacterales bacterium
CCCTTCAATAACCCAGCATCTTTCTGACTGGCATTTCCGATAAGCTACGCTTCCCCAAAACCTATTGATTTTCTTGTAATTTCAATAAAGGGCTGAAGAGTTTTTCAAAGTTCTGGAAAGGTGTTTGACATATCACAAGACTTGTTGTAAAGGTTTCAATTAAAATATTCCCAGATGATATCATATTTGTAAAATAATTTTTGACGGTTTCGTAAAAAGTCGTCACTCCGGTGAAAACCGGAGTCCAGAAACTCTGTAACCAATTAAAAAAACTGGATTCCGGCTTTCGCGACTCGACTGAGCTCGCCGAAGTCCGGAATGACAGAAAGAGGTGTTTTTCGACTTTTTACGAAACCATCATTTTTGCGGCGTGTGCTTTTCTACTTTTCCGGCGATCGGATGATGCAATGGCTGCTGCTCCACCCGACTTGGGCTTGGAAATTTTACAACAGGAGACAGTATTTTGAACAAAGAACAAGTTGAAAGGTCAAAGTCTTTGCTTGGTGAAGATGCTGTACAGATGCTCATTCAGGTTAATCAAGACGCTATGTGGATTCTGGAAAATCTTGGTGTTGGCTGCAAGCAGCCGGAAATCCAGAAGGTTTTTCGACAATTTGAGGCGGACGGTTTGGCGATAGTTTACGAGGACCGCGTATTCGTCACCTCCGGGTTAGTTGAGCGGTGCCTCGGGACTGTTCCTGGTGTGGCTGATTTTTTTGTGCCAAGGAGCAGTTTTTTTATTGGGGGTACCGCTCCGTATGTCTACGATGACAAGGCCGGTCAAGGCGGTGTGACTCCAACGGCTGAACACGTGGCCCAAATCGCTCAGCTTGCCGAGGAAAACCAGGTAGTAGCCGGCATGGGAAGGGGCATAAAACTCAAGGACGAAGTCGAGCAGATGAACATCATGGCGGAAAATTGCAGCAAGCCACTCTATTTTGCTGTAACCACAGATGCTGCCCTCGATAGGGCTAAGGAGCTCCACGAGGCGAGAAAGAATATAATGATCGTCTTTTGCCTGACGCGTCCTCCACTGGAGGTAAGCGAGAACTTCTCAGACCACTTTGTGAAAGTAGTAAAAGCCGGGCTGCCGGTTTTCATTTCTGCCATGCCCATGGCAGGCATAAGCGCGCCCTATTGTTATAACGGGGTCCTGGCCATGACGCATGCTGAGGTGCTTTTTGGCATTTGTGCTGCTCAGTTGCTCAATCCGGGGGTTACCTGTATTCATGCAGGGTTCCCGACCATTGCCGATCCTCGTATTGAGTACAATCCGAACTACGGCCTGATCAGTCACAACTTCTTGAACATCCTGATGAGCCATCTGAACCTCATGCTTGACATGCCCACGTTTCAAAGCGGAGGGACCACGCATGAAGAGCACCCTATAGAGCGGGCCTATGAAGATGCAAAGATGGGCCGTGCTTTGTGGCTGAAATACGGATTTCATATGGTCAGACATTCCTTTTCATTTCTCCGCTACCTTATCGATTTCTCTATAGGCAAGCTCGAAAAGACCATCAGGATCGCCGAAGAAGTCACGCCTGAGGATGCCCCTGAGGTGGAAGTGCCTATATATGACGAAAGGGCAATGGAATCTATTAAGCGCATCGGTTTGGGCATGTACATGGAAGATCCCCTCACCACGGCCAACCTGGGAAAGATTTTTGTTACTTGAGTCACCATAGGAGGCATTGAATGGCAAGTATAGCAGGAATTATATCGCAACATGGAAGAATCGAGGCCAATTGCACAAGACAAGTAGGCAAGATGTTGAAGCTCATGCGGCATCGCGGTGAGGACAACACCATTATCCGGACGCTAACGGATGATCGCGGCGCCCTGGGTGCCAGCGAAATCAACCTGACACCCACAACAACGCATTGTACGTCGGTCGACGCACCTCCATACATACTCTTTGATGGTGAACTCTACAACGAAAGGCCAGAAGGTCAGAGCGATCTTGACCTTGTCCAGGAATACTATGAAAAGTACGACAAAAAATGCTTTTCACGCCTGGACGGAAGTTTTTCCTGTGCTGTGGTGAAAAAAGATGAGGAAGTTATCCTGGCTCGGGATCACGTGGGTGCCAGACCGCTCTTTTTTGGCTCGGACGACAAGGTATTCTACTTCAGTTCAGAGATGAAGGGGCTGATTGATCATGTAAAATTCAATGTGAACGAGCTTCCTCCAGGGTGCCTGTACAGCAGCAAGAAAGGAATGACACATTTTGATCCATTTGTGCCTGACATTCCTGAAATTGATGACCTGCAGGGCACGGCAAGGGCGTTGAGAGGGCTTCTGATAGAGGCAGTCGAAAAAAGAATGGAAGGCGTGGGTGCCGTTGCCTTGAGCGGGGGCCTGGATAGTTCCATTGTAGCCACCATAGCCAAGGAATTTAATCCCCACATCAAGGTGTTTACGGCTGCCGTCCAAAGAAAACCAGGGCCGGATTTGGAAAACGCAAAGTTGATGGCAGAGCACCTCGGATTGGAACACCACATTTATATGATCTCTGATTCAGACATCACGGATCTTGTGTCGGATGCCGTATGGTATCTGGAGAGCTTTGATGAAGACTGCATCTCGGGCATTCTTTCCAATTACTATGTATCCAAAATCGTCAAAGAACATACCAACCTGGTCCTCGTGGGGGAAGGGGCTGATGAGCTGTTCGGTGGTTATCGCATGGTCCTCAAGAACCCAAAGGTAAAGAGTGAGGAGCAAAGAGAAACCCTTGCCCAAAAGCTGGTGGAAATTGCTTACAATACAGCCCTCAGAAGGCTTGACCGCGCATGGATGGCCAATGGCGTTGTCTATCGAACACCATACTTGGACACAAAAGTAGTCGCCTTTAGCCAACAGATACCCATGACCTGGAAGATCTACGGTGAAAACCAGGTAGAAAAGTTCATCCTCCGAGAGGCATTCAGGGATATGCTGCCCGAAAAGATCGCCAATCGTGAAAAACTCAGATTTGCCATGGGTACAGGCATGGATGACGTGATGGACGAATTGATATCCGAAAGCATTGACCCCGAAGAGATCAAGCAAAGATCCAAGGCAGCATATGGCCTACCTTTTGCGTCCTTCAAGGAGCTCTATTACTATGATGAGTTCTTACAGCTCTTCCCACCGTCCTACGAGAAGCAGACTGTTAGGTGGGACCCATTTAAGTAAGGGGTAATATTTGATAGTTTCGTAAAAAGTCAATTTTACTCACTCCGTGAGCATTTTGGGATTCATGAATCGCTCCACTCACCTTCGCCAGAATGCCCCGTGTGGAAGCACGGGGATGAATGGCGTGGTGACCCGCCATAGCCTTGGCGAAGGCGGGTTATTGCTTCGGCGAGTTTCGCTGTACTGAGACACAGTCAGGATGCCCTGTGTGGGAGCACAGGGAGGCTCCACTAAATCGCAAAAACTCGGGCTAACGCCCTCAAACAGTTTGCGATTTTGACGTTCCGCTCTTCATGAATAGTTTTCCAAAATTGCTCAATATCGTTCGCAAAACGGGTCTTTTTCAAACACGTAAAGTGTTACGCTTTTTTTAATAGGATAAATTGATACAGTGAAAGGACTTATCGTATGTCATTTCCCACAAAGTACAAATACATAATTGTTGGAGCCGGGATTCATGGCCTGAGTACCGCCTACCACCTGGCCATAGAACTGAAGAAGAAGAGGTCTGCCGGATCAGGAAAAGATATCCTGGTGATAGACAAGGGAGCGATTGGCGCGGGCGCCTCTGGGATTGCCTGCGGCGTCATCCGCAACAATTACTATCAACCGGCAATGCAGGAACTGATTGCCCATAGTGTGGGTCTCTGGCAGGAGGATGCCAAGGGGTATGGCTATCACCCTGTCGGGTACATGCAGATATCTCCCGAATCCATGCATGCTGATGTGGCAGAAATCTTTGCACGTCAGCAAAGCCTCGGGTATGAGTCGGTATTTGTTGAAGGTAAAAAAGATTGCCTGAACTACATGAAAACAAATATTTTTCATGACTGGCAAGCCAAAAACATCACTTCCATATTACATGAAAAGAATGGAGGCTATGCACACAATACGAGGTCTCTTTACAGGCTTGCAGATAAGGCAGAGGCAGAAGGGGTTCGGATTCTGACCGGAGTCGAGGTGACCGGACTAAAGACCGATAACAATGTCGTGACCGCCGTTGAAACCCCACAGGGCGATATTGAGTGTGATTGGGTGGTCATCGGCGCCGGTCCCTGGGCCAAGGGTTTTTGGGATATGCTTGAGCTTCCCGATAAGATAGCTGTAAAAGGTGAAGACGGCAGAATTTACTACGAGACAAAGATGTGGACATACTGGTGCCTTGAAGAGGGAACGCTTGGGGTGCCACCTGAATATGGGATGAACAACGAGGGGAAAATGCCGCCGGTGATTCATGTGGATACAGACGCCCCTCTTTATTCCAGCGAGGACGGCTCGCTGATCACTGACAAGATGTGGGGCATCTATTATAAACCGGATTTTCATTTCAAAGGTATCCAAGGCGGGTCGACCCCTTATATCGTGGACAAAGAAGAAGTGGCAGTGGATCCCTATGGCATTGATTCCCCTGATTTTATTGTGGGTCCTGACTTTGCCCACAAGTGGACATCGGCGTTGGCCCATTGCCAGACAAGGTATGAGGATCAATATCGATATTACAAAAATGAGCCCTCCGGTGGGATCGGTGCGTTCACTCCTGACAATTTTCCTATTTTCGACACGATGAAGCAGAATTGCTATATGATTCTCGACTCCAATCACGGCTACAAGATGATAGGAGTGGGTCAGCTTGTAGCCAAAGAGATTTTGGGAGTGGAGCAGGCCTTGCTCAAACCTTTCCGCTTTGATCGCTATGCCAAAGGGCGGTTGCACCCTGTCTCCAATAGCCCCTTTCCGTGGAGCTAGATGGAACTGACTGTTCTCGGATCAGGGGGATGCATGGTCATCCCCAAGCCGCTCTGTGGGTGCCATGTATGTGAAGAGGCAAGGAGAAAAGGGGTGCCATATGAAAGAACAGGCCCATCTGCATTCATCCATGACGAAAATCTGCTGATCGACACACCCGCAGAGATAGTCTCGCAGCTAAACCGATCCCGAATAGAGCGCATCGATTACTTGCTCTTAACTCACCTGGACCCGGACCACGTGGAAGGGCTTCGGGTTGTAGAACATATTACCCTAGATTTTCGCACGTGGGAGGCCTATCCGGACAAACATATCCGGCTCATCTTGCCAGAGCAACTGGACAACCGTCTCAGAAATATTCGATCCGTTTACGGCCCGCTCATCGACTATTACGAAAAACAGGGTTTTGTTGAACGAACCTGTTTTCGGGACACAATAGAGATCGGAAAAATCAAAATCACGGGTATTCCGGTGGACCGTGGTTCTCAGTCGTCATTCATATACGTGTTTGAAAAGGAAGGCCGAAGGACGGTCTATGCATCCTGTGACATCAAACCGTTTCCAGAGGACAGGGCAGAGGTCCAAAGTGCGGATCTGCTGGTGATCCAGCCCGGCATCTTTGAAGAGGGACTCAAGCACGATTTCACTTATGGCAAAGATCATATCTCCAGGACAACCCTCTACACCTTTGAAGAGACCTTGGCCCTGGCCGGCAGGATTGAGGCCGGCCAGATCCTGTTCGTCCATCTCGAGGAGTACTGGAGCAGGAGTCACGATGACTATGTGGCGCTAGAAAAGAAATTTAGCAACATTCGTTTTGCCTATGATGGAATGCGGGTAAGTGTCTGACGAACTGAGAGCCCTTTGGAGGGAAAAAACATGAACCTGGAAGACAATGACTTCCTGGAAAAGATACACACTGACGCTCTGCGGGTCTTAGAGGAGGTAGGCGTAAAGTGCCCCTCTTTGGAAGTAAGACAGATCTTTGAGGATACCGGTCTTGCCGCCTTTGACGAAACCTCGGGACACCTTCATGTGCTGGCCCCCTTGGTGGAACAGGCCCTTGGCACGGCGCCGAAACGTGACCAGTATTGGATCCCGGAGAACGCCTTCGGGGTTGGTGGAACGGCGCCATTTGTTTACGATGATCAGACCGGGGAACTTGTAGAGCCTACCATTGAAGATCTTGTGAAGATAGCCAAAACCGTCAATGAAGCCGACGTTGTTCAATTCATGGCAAGAGGGGTTTTGATTAGAAATCAAGAGGTCAAGGTTATAGATACGATTGTAGAGCATTGCCACAAACCGGTCTATGTAGCTGCCGTGACTGAGGCGGGCATTGCTAGGGCCCAGCGAGTCCATGACACCAGAGGAAATTTGACCGTCCAGTTCTCCATTATTAACAGCCCATTAAATATAATTGAAAGCATGATCGATCCCTTTCTTTCATGCGTTCGCAAAGGGATCCCCATCTATGTTTCAACCATGCCCATGGCAGGACTTTCCGGTCCTTATTGCATGTCCGGTCTCTTGACACTCACTCACGCCGAAGCCTTATTCGGAATTACCTTGACCCAGCTTGTGAACCCGGGCCTCATGGTTGTGCACGCAGGGCTTCCGTCCATTGCCAACATCCGGAAAAATTATGCTGTGGATTTAGGTTTAGTCGCCCACAACATAGCCAATCTCCTCACGGAAAAGGTTAACAATAAGCTCGGTATCCCCTCTATCCAGACCGCGTGTACCACCAGTGAGGAAAAACCGAACAGGAAGGCCGAGGAGGAGGCCATTAAAGGGTATGCCTTGATGAAAAAATACGGGTTTCATCAAATGCGACATGCTTTTGGTTTCTTAAAAGAACTCATCTCTTTTTCCATTGCCAAGCTCGAAAGGCATATAACCCTGTGTAGAGAGACCGAATCTGACCAAGCCCCTGAATATGAACTTGAATCCTACGACCCGGAGGGCCTTGAAGCGATCAAGCGAAATGGCAGCCGAGCGAATTACATGCAAGACAATCATACCTTGAAAAATACGGGCAAATCCTTTATATATTAACTAGTTTCCATCCACAAATGGCCCTTTTCCGCAATCTCGGCGTCAAACTGCGGGATTGCTTGTGCGACGTACCTCGGTACGCCTCCGCGCAACCCCTTGTTTTCCTTGACCTTGCGGAAAATTGCTCATTTCTGAATTGGAAACTTACGCTTGTGCCCATTGAGTTTTTACGATTCGTGAATGGGCACTAGATAGTTTCGTTAAAAATCTTATTTTCCCTCCTCCCTTCTCCCATCAAGTGAGAGGGAGAGTAAAGGAGATACGAGACGATGAAAGTTGCCGTTTATCAGACAAGTCCGGTCTTA
>DAOUTV010000229.1 GCA_030668505.1 Desulfobacterales bacterium
TCCACCATCTGGCCAAAGTTCATCTCAAATACAAGGAGACTTTTGATGGTGCGGGTTAGGTCCCTCAGTTCTTTTCCAGGAAAAGGCCACAAGGTTATAGGCCGAAATAGGCCTGCCTTCAGACCCGCTTTTCTTACGCGGTTAACAGCACCCTTGGCAATGCGAGCTGCTGTGCCAAAGGCAACCACAGCAACGACAGCATCATCGAGAAGATACGACTCGTGCTCGGTTTCACGCTCGCATATGGCAGCATATTTTCTGGCCAGCTTCCAGTTGAATTGCTCCATCTCGGCGGGGTCTAAATGCAAGGAAGCAATCAGGCGGCTGTCTCGACCCCTGGCACCATTTAGTACCCAGTCCTTTTTAGGTAATGTGGCCGGATCAATCGGATCTGGAAATGTCACAGGCTCCATCATTTGGCCCATCAGACCATCGCCCAGCAAAATTACAGACATGCGATAGGCATCAGCCAAGTCAAATGCCTTCATGGTGAGGCTCACGAGTTCCTGGCCCGAGTAAGGGGCGAGCACGATGGTTCGATAGCCCCCGTGCCCCCCACTTCTTGTGGCCTGAAAATAGTCCTGCTGGGAAGGGGCGATATTTCCAAGACCAGGGCCTCCGCGCATAATGTTGACGATCACAGCTGGGAGTTCCATACCGGCCATGTAAGAGATCCCTTCTTGCTTCAAGCTGATACCAGGGCTGGAAGACGAGGTCATGGCCCGGACGCCAGCCATGCTTGCCCCCATGACCATGTTAATGGCAGCCAGTTCGCTCTCAGCTTGAATGAAGGTGGCATCTTCGAGCTCGGCAAAGCGCTTAGACATGTATTCGGGAAGCTCGTTTTGCGGTGTGATTGGGTAGCCTGCAAAAAAACGGCATCCTGCTCGCGTTGCCGCCTCGGCAATCGCATGGCTTCCCCGCATTAACTGTTTAGTCACGGAACACCTCAATGGCAATGTCAGGGCAAATTATTGCACACAGGGCGCATCCAGTGCATTTGCGGTTCTTGCTCTTTTCCTTTTCAGTATATTCGGCTGGATGATAACCCCTGATGTTGAGCTTGTTGCTTATCCTGATCGACCCCTTGGGGCATGCCACAATACAGAGCCCACACCCCTTGCACAATTCACTATTGATCCTTATAAATCCCTTCTTCAAAGGTCGATCTCCTGATTAACGGTCCAAAAATAAATGACTATGTCCAGTTGCATACTTTGTCAAGGACAATTTCTGCTGACCTTTTCCTTGACGCCCCCAGGGAGGGTCTGATAATTTGGCATCTATGAATCAGGAGCTTCTTTGATGCCGTGAAATATCCTTGTTCGGGAATCATCTTGTCAGGCGGGTTGAATACACGGATGGGAGGTAAAGACAAGGCCTTTCTTTCCGTGGGGAATCAGACGATCATTGATCGTCTTTACAACACCTTTGAGGGGCTTTTCGATGAGATCTTGCTGGTTACGAATAACCCTCTTCAGTATCTCTCATGGGACTTGACGATTGTAACGGATCTTTTTCCAATACGCAGCCCTCTGACCGGCATCCATGCGGGGCTGTTTCACGCCTCAGCGTCCCATGCTTTCATTACGGCCTGTGACACGCCGTTCTTAAAAAAGAAGTTGATCAGGGCGCTTTTGGCGCAGCTTGAACCAAAATGGGATGTAATCATACCTGTCACGGAAAAGGGTAATCAGCCGTTGTGTGCCGTTTACTCAAAGCGTTGCATCAAACCTATTGAGCATCAGCTCAAAAACGAAGATCCTAAGATCCTGAAGTTCTATCCAAAGGTCAACGTCAAAGAAATCCCGGAAAAGCAACTCAGATCAGCAGACCCCCACCTCATTTCCTTCGTTAACATCAATACTCCAGAAGACTTTAGCGCCTCGGAGAAAATGTTAGGGGTAGCCCTTAACGGATGACATGGAATGATTTAACCGAATCCCTTACTTCTATTCCGCAGGCCACGCACTAAAATACAGGAGGTTTCTGTAACAGCATCTCGGCCAGAGTTAGATTAACCCTTGGCAAGGCATTGATCTGCCATCCTACAAAGGCCATCTCCAAGGAGGCCAGGTCCCGATAAAAACCTGTTCTGACCAGAACAGGCACCTCTTTTAAATGTTTATAAAGTTCCTGGCACCTGAAACAGCCTGGAAAACTTATCTCCTTTCCGTCAGGTCTGATAAAGCTGTTAGGGACACCGTGCATGCGGCAGATCATTAGTCTGTATTCGTAAAGCTGGCACAGCCCGTTATCGTTCAAAGGGCACATAATGCGGGGGCTCTGGCCATGAGCCAAGAGAGATCTGCACTGTCTAACGTACTCCCCGGCTCTGTCCATAAACTCACGCAGTTTTTCGCCGGGACTGGATCTTATTCCCTCCCAGAGGTAAGCCCATTCTATATAGGTGTGGTGCTGGAAATAGCTAGTGCAGCAATTATTTGTACATCCTTCGCAGGAGAGGCCGATCTTGCCGGCTGTCCGGTTGTAACTCTCCTCCATCTCGGAATAGAGACTGGCCAGTTTTTCAAACAGGGTGCTTCTTAATGCTTTTTTTCGCATCATACCAGAGTTGCTGCTTAACAAAAAAGGTAGGCGTTCACAGGTTTAGAGTTCACCGTTTCAGCCGTCGTAGCCTGCCGACTTCGCCATAGTAGCCATAGGCTACGACGGCTGAAACGGCTACTATGGCGAAGTCGGCTCAGGGTTACAACCTCTGAACCTCTGAACCCGTGAACGGTTACAGAATAGGAGAACAGGAATAGTGTGTCAAGCGAGAAACCGTCACAAGATATTCAAGTTATTATGGTTCAAAGAAATAGATTCCATGAGAAAGATATGTTCAGCCTTGACTCAAACCAGCACCTGTGACAAATAACCTAACACCAGTCCGCCGAAGGCAGACTTCACTCCGACAGGGTGAACCGCCTTTTCTCAGAACAGTTAGCTTGTTTCCATCCAGAAATGGCCCTTTTCCGCAATCGCCGACTTCGCCATAGTAGCCTTCTTGGCTACGACGGCTGAATCGGCGTCAATCAGCCGGGGGCTGACAAGCCTGCGGGCTTGCTTGTGCGACGTACCCAATGTACGCCTCCGCGCAACCCCTTGATTTCCTTGACCTTGCGAAAAACTGCTCATTTCTGAATAGGAAACTGACGCTAGTGCCCATTATCGAAGGATTCATTTGTGGATGGGCACTAGCTTGAAATACTTATACGCCACCGACCGGAATCACCGGAGTAGGAAGCTACACAGAGAGCATGAAAATCGAGCGTCATAGTCTGGCAGCGCTGATTGTTTTTTGCATTCTTGCAGGAGGGCTCCTCGCTTTTGGTTATAAACTTTTTCTATCGGCAGGCACGAAAGAGCGGCCCGAGCCCACGCCAAGCAAGTCACTCTCAAAAAAATCGGCCAAGGTGAGGACTCATCTATATTTTTTGGATCCTGACCATCGCTTTCTCAAGGCCGAAGAACGCACCCTGGTGCAACAGGATGGAATAGTTGAGCGTGCTAGAGGAATAGTATGTGCCCTGATTGAGGGCCCGGAGGGTGAATTCCTGCCCACCGTTCCAGCCGAAACAAGGCTTTTAGCACTTTATGTAACCGAAGACGGTATTGCCTATGTTGATCTTGACAGAGCGATCAGCGAGAAGCATCCCGGTGGTAGCTTGTGCGAGATGTTCACGATATTTTCTATTGTCAATACCATGGCCCTCAATATCCCGGAGATAAATGCTGTCAAGATCCTGATCGAGGGGCGTGAGGCCAAAACACTGGCAGGTCACATAGATATCCGATTTCCTTTTCGACCTGACATGCTTATGATCAAATAGATCGTCAGAAGATTATCACGAAAGCACGAAAGGAGAAAAACACGAAAAATTATAAATTCCAACACCTAGATGATAAACCGCCCTCAAGATTCAAGTGAGAATTTGATTTCGTGTTTTCGTGTTTAGTTTTCGGGTTTTTTGCTTCCGGCTAGTCAAGGTTACGGATTTTATTTTTCATACATTTCATACAAATGAAAAAGGCGTTCCCCACAAGCAAGATTCGAAACATCGGCATTATTGCCCATATTGACGCAGGTAAGACCACCATTACAGAGCGTATTCTCTACTATACGGGTCGATCCTACAAGATGGGCGAGGTCCACAATGGTGAGGCCGTCATGGACTGGATGCCGGATGAACAAGAACGCGGAATCACCATCACCTCGGCAGTGACAACTAGCCACTGGGAA
>DAOUTV010000094.1 GCA_030668505.1 Desulfobacterales bacterium
ACTACAAACAGACCTTGAACCTTCCCAAGACCGCCTTTCCCATGAAGGCCAAACTTTCCCAGCGCGAGCCCGAGGTTCTTGAAAAATGGGATACGATAGGACTCTACGATCAAATCAGGGAAGCGTCTAAAGGTAAGCCTCGGTTCATCCTGCATGATGGGCCGCCCTATGCCAACGGAAACATCCATCTTGGCACGGCCCTTAATAAGATATTGAAAGACATGATTATCCGATCGCGTCAGATGAATGGATTCGACTCACCTTATGTACCGGGTTGGGATTGCCACGGTCTTCCAATAGAACACCACGTTGACCAGGAGCTTGGTGACAAGAAAAAGGAAATGAGCCGGACTGAGGTCCGAAGACATTGCCGGGCCTACGCTGAGAAATACATTAAAATCCAGAAAGAAGAATTCAAAAGACTCGGCGTGCTGGGTGAGTGGGACAATCCTTATCTCACCATGAAAAAGGGTTATGTGGCTACGATCGTACGAGAGTTTGGGAAACTAGCCCTTGGTGGCAGCCTCTTTAAGAGCAAAAAGCCTATCTACTGGTGCAGCACGTGTAAAACCGCTCTGGCAGAAGCAGAAGTGGAATACAACATGCGCACCTCTCCGTCCATTTATGTAAAGTTTCCTTTTATTTCGGACATAAGCGGGGATTTTCCGTCCCTGAAGGGGAAGAAACCTTATTTGATCATTTGGACCACAACCCCGTGGACGATTCCAGCTAACCTGGCAGTTGCCTTGCATCCTGCTTTTGAATATGTAGCGGTGGAGATTGGGCGCGATGAGGTTTTCATTATGGCTCGAGGGCTTCTGGAAAGTACGATGGAGGCTTTGGGAATCAAAGATTATGAGATATTGGCACAAGTCGATCCGACAATGCTTGAACACAAGCTTTGCCGTCATCCCCTTTACGAAAGGCAGTCTACAATTATCCTGGCCCGGCACGTGACCTTGGATGCGGGAACCGGTTGTGTACATACTGCCCCTGGTCACGGACGCGAAGACTATGAAGTGGGCCTCGATTACAACCTGGACATCTATTCTCCTGTAGACGATGATGCACGCTTTGCAGACGATGTGGAATTCTTTAAAGGCATGTTTGTCTTTGATGCCAACAGCGCGGTTACGGCCAAACTTGCAGAGCTTGACACACTCATCAGTAAAGGAAGCGTTGAGCATACCTATCCGCACTGCTGGCGGTGCAAGGAGCCGGTGATCTTCCGAGCCACCAAGCAATGGTTTATTTCCATGGAAAAGACGGGGCTGAGACAAAAGGCCCTGAAGTGTATTGACCAAGTCACCTGGATTCCGGTTTGGGGGCGTGATCGCATTCATGGAATGATTGAAAACCGCCCAGACTGGTGTATCTCGCGGCAGCGGTCATGGGGTGTGCCTATAGTGGCCTTTTACTGTAAAGGATGCGGCACGTATCTCATCACTCAGGAAATCATCGATCATGTGGCCGGCCTCTTTGAACTTCACGGTGCTGATATCTGGTTTGAAGCCGACCATTCTGTCCTCCTCCCGGAAGGAACAACGTGCCCTGAGTGTAAAGGCAACACTTTTGAAAAGGAACAGGATATTTTAGATGTATGGTTCGATTCCGGTGTGAGCCACGCGGCCGTACTTGAAAGCAGGGATTATCTGGGCTGGCCTGCCGACATGTACTTAGAAGGAAGCGATCAGCACCGGGGATGGTTCCACAGCGCTCTTCTCACGGCAGTGGGCACACGTGGCAGGGCCCCCTACGAAAGTGTGCTGACCCATGGTTTCGTAGTGGACGGCAAGGGCGAAAAGATGTCCAAATCCAAAGGAAACGTGATTGCGCCAAGTGAAATCATCAACCGATATGGTGGTGAGATCCTGCGATTGTGGGTTGCAGCTTCGGACTACCAGGACGACATACGAATCTCTGAAAAGATCCTCAAACAGCTCACGGACGCCTACCGCCGAATTCGTAATACAAGCCGCTTCATACTTGGAAATCTGGGCGATTTTGATCCTGAAGTAGATGCCATACCCTACAAAAAGATGCTGGAAGTCGATCGTTTTGCCCTCCACCGTCTTCAGGGGTTGGTCAGACGAGCTAGAGCCGCCTATAAGAACTTTGAGTTTCATGTGGTTTATCACGACTTGTACAATTATTGTACCCTGGACTTGGGTTCCTTTTACTTAGACGTTCTAAAGGACAGACTCTATACCTCGCCTGCAAAGTCAAATGACAGGCTATCAGCCCAGACCGCGCTAAACACTATACTCCATTCCATGGTGCGCCTCATGGCCCCCATCCTTGTCTTTACAACCGAGGAGCTATGGGCTCACATGCCTGAGGCCGATGCCGGGTCGGCCAGTGTGCATCTGACGCAATTGCCTGAAATAAACGCTGATTTTGAAGATGACGAATTGGCCGAAAGGTGGGAATCAATCCTTCTGCTCAGGGGAGAAGTTAGCAAGGCCCTTGAAGAGGCCAGGGGCCGGAAAATCATCGGCCACGCTCTGGATGCAGCAGTGTCTCTATCCATACCAAAAGAATTCAGCGCATTAGTGAGGCCGAATGCGAACGAACTAAGGACAGTCTTCATCGTCTCCAAGGTAAACATCTTGGCCGAAGAGAGCATTCCTGATGCATATCAGAGCACCGACATTCCAGGCCTTGCTATACGCATCGATCCTGCACCTGGCGAAAAATGCGAGCGCTGCTGGATACATGATCCTTCGGTTGGTGCAGACGGGCTTCATAAGACCATATGTGCACGATGCATAGAAGTGCTGGTTGATATTGAAAATTGAATATTGAAAATTGAATATTGTTTTCTTGTTTTCAATCGTCAATATTCAATATTCAATCGTCAGTCTCCTCTGCGTGCTCTATGGTGAACTATTACAGAAAATATATAACCTTACTACTAATCGGTGCAGGCATTATCCTGGTTGATCAGTTAACCAAGGGGCTTGTCATGCAGAAGTTTTTACTTCATGAAAACTTGGAGGTCATTCCGGGATTCTTTAATCTGACCTATATTCGAAATACAGGTGGGGCTTTCGGAGTGCTTGCAGGGGAGGCATCCCTGTTACGAACCGGATTGTTTCTTGCGATCTCCTGCGTGGCCCTGGGGATTATCTTTTTTCTTTATACGAAAATTCCTCCCGGCAAAACATGGCTGGATGCCGGTCTTGCCATGACCTTCGGAGGGGCTTTGGGCAATCTCATCGACCGTCTCCGATTCGGCGAGGTCGTAGATTTCCTCGATTTTCATATTGGGACCTGGCACTGGCCCGCATTCAACGTGGCTGATAGTGCCATCTCCGTGGGCGTAGGAATATTCTGTTTTTACCTCCTGTTTAAGAAGATATGAGTGTGCCTGAACGAAAAGTCACGTCCAGGCAAAATCCGAATACGGAAATCCGAATATCGAAACAAATCCGAATATCAAATGACAAAATAACCCAAACTAACCCTGGCCCAGACCGGGTTTTTCTCTCCCTGGCATTTTCCGGCTTCTGTCGCGCCAGGGCGGGCATATTGAAAATCCGTTGTTTTTTTATTGGAGCATTTTTATTTTTGTCATTGTTTCGGATTTCGTACTTCGGATTTCGAATTTATGCCCGAAAAAACAGAGGTTTTCGGTTAAGCACTAACTATGTTCCCTATCTTGTTCCGCATAGGCCCTTTTACCCTCCACACTTACGGCGTTTTCGTAGCTATGGCCTTCCTGTCAGCCGTCGCATTGGCCCTTCGGGAGGCGCGAAAAGAGGGCGAAGATGCTGCCAAGATCCTGGACATGTGTTTCTATGCTCTTGTAGCGGCCATACTCGGCTCCCGGATATTATATGTCCTGGTCAACTGGTCTACCTTTAGGCACGATCCTTTCGAGATTGTCCGCATATGGCACGGCGGGCTGGTATTTTATGGCGGATTCATCGGCGCCCTGATAACAGCGCTCTGGTACATAAAGAGAAAAGGGCTCCCCCTTTTAAAAACCGTGGATATTATGGCCCCTTCTATCGCATTTGGACAGTTTGTGGGCCGAATCGGTTGTTTTTTTGCCGGATGTTGCTATGGCAAGATTTGCGATCTGCCATGGGCTGTGATCTTTACGCATCCTGAGTCTTTGGCGCCCAAAGGGGTGCCCCTTCATCCTACCCAGCTTTATTCCTCACTCAATGGCCTTTTTATCTTTTCTGTGCTTGTGGGACTCAGGCGTTTCAAGAGGTTTGATGGCCAGATATTCTGGGCCTATGTCCTCCTCTATGGTGTCACGCGGTCTGTAATAGAGCACTTCCGTGGGGATGATCGGGGCATGTTTGTTGAAGGCATGCTTTCTACTTCTCAACTCATTGGGCTGATCATGGCAGTGATCGCCATAGTGATGATGATCATCTTGAGGCGGCGGAAGTGATGACCAACGAGATTAGTCATAAGGATTTATCTAAACTCTTAGTTGAGATTAGAAAAGGCAAGGTTGTTCCAGTCTATCTTTTATACGGGGATGAATTCCTTTGCAAATCAGCCTTCAAGTCCCTCTTGAACGCAGTCGTTTCGCCGGATAATCAAGGCCTCAACTATGAAGTAATTGATGGTACAAGCGAAAACGTTTACGAGACTATTGAACGTCTGAATACCTTTCCGCTGATTCCATCCGCCAAAGTGATTGCAGTTCATGGCACAAAAATATTCTATTCGGCTGTGGCTGTTGATGACCTACTCAGTAAATCAAGAGACGCATTTGAAAAAAAGGACCTCAAAGAATCTGCTCGGTATCTCCTCAAAATGCTAAGCGTGGAAGGCATGTCGCTTGATGATGTAAAGGACGGAAACTGGAAGCAAGTTGCGGACAAGAAGCTCGGGGAGAGTTTTAACAAACATGCCGGCGAGACATGGTTGGATCAGGTCTTCGCCCACTGCGTGCAAGAGAAAATGAAAGTTCCGGCCCATCAGGATGATGCTGAGGTGTTGAACGATTCCATCCTTGCAGGATATCCGAAGACAAACCATTTAGTCCTTATAACCGACTTTGTTGACAAGCGCAGGAAGCTGTATAAAACGATCAAAAAATCAGGGGTGGTGATTGACTGCTCTGTGCCAACAGGGGAAAGGTTAGCAGACAAGCGCCGGCAGCAAGATGCATTGAAAGCTCAGATGAGAGAGGCCTTAATAAGGGCCGGAAAAACCATGGCACCTGGTGGGTTTGAGGCGCTGTTTGAAAAGATCGGTCCCAATATACGCAGCTTCAGCAACGAACTGGATAAGTTGATTGCCTTTATGGGAGACCGGAAGGAGATTCTTCCGTCCGACATTGAAGCAATCTCAAAAAGAACCAAGCAAGACCCTATCTATGAGATGACTAATGCCATTGCTGAAAGGGACACACACAGGACCCTTTTTTTTCTGGACAGCCTTTTGAAGAACAACTTTTTCCCTCTTCAGGTGCTTGCAGCTGCAACCAACCAGATACGAAAGCTGATCCTGGCAAAAGATGTCATTCACGGCAGGCATGGCAGTGGCTGGAAGCAGGACATAAGCTACGCGGCTTTCCAGAAAATGATCTTGCCGGAAATAGAAAAACGCGAGCCGGACTTTCTGACCAGCAATGCACACCCCTATGCTATTTACATGACGTTCAAGCAATCAGACAACTATACGGTTGAAGATCTCATCGGTGCACTGGAAGTACTCCTTGATGCCGACATTCGACTGAAGAGATCCGGCCAGAATGCGAAGATCGTGCTGGAACAAGCAATCCTGCGTATACAAGGTGCCTGAGGCTATCGCACCTTCAGCAATAGATCTATGACAATCAGACGAGTTCTCATACTTGCTCCCACTGTACTGATCCTTTTCCTGCTCCAGTCCTATCTTTGGGTGCCTACCTACGAACAGCAGACACGCGGCAACCCGGATCGCCTCAATGAATACATTACCGCTTCCATCGGTGACGCCAGCATCCTGAACCCCATCCTGTCTGCGGATTCGGCCAGCAGTGACATCAACTCCATGGTATTCGAGGGCCTTATCGACCGGGATGAAGAGCTCCGTTTCAGGGGGCGCTTGGCGACCTCCTGGGAAATCTATGAAGAGGCCTTTTTTTATGTCAATGAGGGCGCAACTATCCCCGGTGTGGGCAAGGCAGAGGCTGAAGAAGTGGCGGCCCTTTTTCAGAAAGCCATGACTGGGAATTTTCCAGCCAACCCAAAAGTTAAAGCCTCCTTGGACAATATCCGGGATATCTCTGTGCTTCCTGCCAGAGACTTCCGGGTTACCAAATATGAAAAGAAAAGGCAGGAAGACAAGGAAAGCGAAGAGGTAAACATCCGGGTCAGAGCCCCCGCCAGAATCAAGCTGGTGCTGAATAGTGTTGATCAAGATCTTTTTCAAAACCTCTCACACATCCTCGGCAAAGAGTATTTCAACAGCTTCGACGGGCAGGGGCATCTCAGGGTAGACGATGAAAGACGGCAAGAAAAGCTTGCGTCCTATGCTGAAGAAATCCTGCCGGCAACTGAACACAATCCCATAGTGATTTTTCACTTACGGCCCAATGTTAAATTTCACGACGGCCATATACTTGACGCATACGACGTCAAGTTTACCTACGAGGCCATCATGAATCCAAAGAACCTTTCTCCACGGGTAGCAGACTATGAACCGGTCAAACGCATGGAAGTGGTTGATCCCCTTACAGTGCGCATTGTTTACAAGCGGCTTTATTCTCCTGCCCTGGGGACTTGGGCAATGGAAATACTCCCCGAGCATCTGCTAAATGATGAAGCCTTGAAAAAAGAGGCCATCCG
>DAOUTV010000201.1 GCA_030668505.1 Desulfobacterales bacterium
GTGGCGAGTCGCCTGTTTTTTCTCAATTCCTCCTGTGCATGCCTCAACTCCAGCGTACACTCTTCAAGTTTTTGCTCCAAGCTTTCCACCTGGTCCTTTAATTGCTGGCTCATGGTTATTTTTTTCTTGGCCCTTTCGAGCGAAAGTATTAGAAGTTCATTCCGTATGGGCTTGGTAATAACATCTGAGGCTCCGTGCCGGAGCGTCGCTAGCGCTAGGGCTGATTCCATTCACATATCATAAGTAGCACAGGCAATCAAAGGATTTGCCTTGTTTCAATTTGGTCTTTCAAACACGATTATACCATGCTATGTAATTGCAAGGTCAAAATACGTCTTAGCGGTTTCTTGCGGTTATCATCGAAAGGAAGGGAAAAATGTCCAAGAAAATATTAATTGTCGACGATGAGCCGGATGTTATAACCTTTCTCAGTGCGGTTCTCCAAGAAAACGGTTACAAAACTCTGAGCGCCAAAGACGGGGTTGAGGCCCTTGAGATCTTGCACAAAGAGAAGCCGGACCTGGTACTGCTCGACCTGATGATGCCAAAAAAAAGCGGCATTACCATGTTCCAGGAGTTGAGAAAGGACCCAGACATGAGCCATGTTTCCGTGGTCGTGGTGACGGGGGTCTCTGAGTTGATGGGCATCAATTTTAGAGACTTCATGTACAAACAGGCATTGCGTGATGAGAAAAAATTCGCTGAGGCTACGGGCTTAACCGAGAGCACCATACCAGACGGTTATATTGAAAAACCCATCGATCCAGAGGAGTTAATTAAGGTAGTCAAGGAAGCCTTGAAAGAATAGAACCAGTTAATTGAGCCGGTCGAATACCTTGTAAATCTTTTTTTGATAAATATTGGTGAAGTGGCCATGGGGCAGTTAATATCCAATGTCGAATGCTCAATATCCAATTTTCAAGTATTTATAAGACGGGGATTGCCGCTTTCATTGGATATTGAGCGTTGAGAATTGGATATTGGATATTGGATATTTTTACATATCGATAATCTTTTGTCGATGTAACGGCCCTTAGCGCCTAACAGGGCCAACCCTTTGAAGCGATGCGTTTTTTGTCACGGCCCAGAATAAGGCATGCGGTCCCCGGTATCCCTTCGATGAAACGCTTTCCTGCATCGGGTTCCAGCACAAAAACAGCCGTTGAAAGGGCATCGGCGTCCATAACACTGGAGGCCATTACGGTAACACTGTCGGTTTGCCTGGGTGAAAGGCCTGTCCTTGGATTCACAATATGGTGATATAGCTTTTCTTCATCAAAATAGATCTCGTAATTGCCCGAGGTCGCCATGGCACCATCGTTCATCTTGACAATATCCAGGTACGGCCCCTCCTTGTCAGGGTTCTGAACCCCCACCTTCCAGGGTGTCCCGTTCTCCTTGCCGCCTGCAGCACGGATATCACCACCCGCGTTTATCAGGGCGTGCTTGATACCGTGTCTCTTTATAAGCTCGGCCGCGCAATCTATGATATAGCCCTTGGCAATACCATCCAGGGTAATTCCCATGCCTTCTTTCTTGAATCGAACAGATTTGCCGTCAAATTGTATTGCGCTGGCATCAACCAAGGCCAGCACCTTCTCCAGGTCCGTCTCGGACGGCGGGAGGCCCTTTGTCTCAAATTGCCGCTTGTATAGGTCAACCATGGGTTGCACGGTCATGTCAAAGGCACCATTGCTCTGCCCATAAAAATAGAGGGACCGGTCGAGCACACGGGCCACATCTGAAGGCAGATCGGCCAAGCGCCCTTCTTTGTTAAGCACGCCTATCGGTGAATCCGGCCGGTAACGATCCATCAGGGAGATCACCCGATCCATTTCCTCAAAGGCCTTTCCAATCACCTCTTCGGCCTCGGCCTTTGATGGGTGCATGAGGGTTATCGATACAAAAGTTCCCATGCCCGGGCGTGTCTTAGTGACCTTGTAAAGTTTTCTGTTGAATGCCACGCTTTCTGAAATCGGTAGCAATCCTGTCGTAGCAAAGCCTACACCCAAAATGCCCGACAGTTTCAAAAAGCGCCTTCGATCCATCGTGAGGAGTTTTTCTTGTGCAGACATGACTTTTCCCTCCATCTGTTAAAAACCTGAGCCCGGCCTTCTCGCCGCTTTCCGATCGGCAGCCAGGGGATGCAAATCACCTATTAATAAAAGCGGCCTATAGTATATTTTGTCGTTGTTGTCAACTGTTCGATCAGGCTGGCGCCTAAACAGTTGAAAATCCAGCTATCACACAGAAAAAATCGCCAAACAGACCAAGGAAAAGGGTTTTGAAACAGCTTCTAGTAGTTCACATCTCCTAGAGGTCTGGCAAAGGTGAAAATAGCAGGCTCTGCCACCAGCTTCTTGAAAGCTACCCCAAGGCTTCCAGTGGTTACGCTGAATGGAAGTGAGGCAAAGAAAAAACCCGTACCCAAGGCGGTTGATACGATTCCCATAGGTCTGAGAAAGACAAAATCGACGATTATGCCCTCCATTGTGGCATCCTTTTCATATTCCTTTTCCTGGGCGAGCGCCGAGAATCCTGTGGTCGTACAGACCAGAAACGCCACCATTACAAAAACCAGCGATCTTTTTGTACGTCCGTGCATGATGCTATCCTCCTGAATTTAGCCCGTCAGTTGTGAACTCCTTGTTTTTCCGGCAGAATAGTTCCTGCAAATTCCTTGGAGGAACTATTAAATCTGATACTGGATGCTCGATTTCAGCCGTCGTAGCTGACGCTACTATGGCGAAGTCGGCACTGGATGCTGGATTCAAGGATTATCCAGTATCAAGAATCCAGGAACCAGCATCCAAATCTTTTTTGGTTCCGGGTTGTCAGGGTCAGGGGGTTCTCCCCGATATTTTTTTGATTTACCACAGAATCGTCAAACTGGCCAACTATTTTGTATGTCGGCAATCCCCCTTGGGACATCAGGTCATTTTGAGAGGGTCCAGTAATTCCTTCAGTTGCGCTTCGGGCAGGACTTTCTCCTCCATGGACACCTCTCGCACCGTCTTTCCGGTTCTGTACGCCTCCTTGGCAATCGCTGCGGCCCTTTCATATCCTATTACAGGGGCGAGGGCTGTGCACATGCTCAGGCTGTTTTCTATGATGTCCTTGCACCTTGCTTCATTGGCTGTGATGCCGTTGATGCATTTCTCGGCAAAGATTTTTGCCGCTGAACCAAGAATGCTTATAGACTGCAACAGGTTGTGGGCAATCACAGGAAGCATTACATTAAGATCGAAGTTGCCTCCCTGGCATCCTATGGTGATGGACATGTCATTGCCTATTACTTGGGCTGCAGTCTGGATGATGGATTCAGGGATGACAGGATTCACCTTGCCCGGCATGATAGAGGACCCAGGCTGGAGGGCCGGGATGTTGATCTCTCCAAGACCGCATCTGGGACCTGATGAGAGCCACCGAATATCATTTGCTATCTTCAGCAGGCTCACTGCCACTGTTTTCAACGCGCCACTTGTTTCTACAGCCGCATCTTGGGCGGCCTGGGCCTCAAAGTGGTTTTCTGCTTCTGTGAATCGACACCGGGTGTCCTGCGAGATAAAGTCAATCACCCTGCGGGCAAATTCCGGGTGGGTATTAAGACCGGTGCCTAGAGCGGTACCGCCAAGGGCAAGCTCAGAAAGAGAGTCCTTGACTGCGTGGACCCTTTTTATGCCGAGCTTCACCTGGTGGGCATAGCCGCTGAACTCCTGACCTAGTCGGATCGGGACTGCGTCTTGAAGATGGGTTCGTCCGACCTTGACAATGCTGTCAAAGGCCTTTGACTTCTTGCGGAGTGATTCGTAGAGGATCTCTAGCCCCGGGACAAGATCTTCGGTAACTGAAGTCAGGGCAGCTATATGAATGGCTGTGGGAATCACATCATTGCTTGACTGGCCCATGTTCACGTGGTCATTGGGATGCACGGGCTTCCTGGCATCTCTTTTGCCGGTGATCAGTTCATTGGCCCTTGCTGCAATCACCTCATTCGCATTCATGTTAGTAGAGGTACCCGAGCCTGTTTGAAAAATGTCCACCACAAATTGCCCTTCCATCTTTCCCGCAGCCACCTCATCAGCAGCCCCCATAATGGGCCTGGCAAATTTAGGATCTAATAGCCCTAAGTCTTCATTTACCTGGGCCGCATATTTCTTTATAAGGCCAAGGGCCCTGATGAAAACCCCGGGGAACCTGATACCACTTACGGGAAAGTTGTCCACCGCGCGCTGGGTCTGAGCGCCATAATAGGCGCCGGCGGGCACCTGCACTTCGCCCATGGTATCTCTTTCAATCCTGAATTTGCGGACTTGTTCGGCCATGGCAATGCCTCCTTCTTGGGGACGATTTCCTCTGGACTATTAATCGTTATAATGTAATAATAAAACCAACTTGTGCCCATCCACGAATCGTAAAAATTCAATAGGCACAAGCGTAAGTTTCCAATTCAGAAATGAGCAATTTTCCGCAAGGTCAAGGAAAACAAGGGATTGCGCGGAGGCGTACCGAGGTACGTCGCACAAGCAACCACGCAGTTTGACACCGAGATTGCGGAAAAGGGCCATTTATGGATGGAAACTAACTTGCCAAGTATATGGAAGCGGTATTAGTGTCAAGGCAAAACAGGGTGTTTGGGTAAC
Organism: Desulfobacterales bacterium; assembly: GCA_030668505.1. Lineage (GTDB taxonomy): Bacteria > Desulfobacterota > Desulfobacteria > Desulfobacterales. The sequence goes on from DAOUTV010000201.1 coordinate 4,644, forward strand.
AGCGCGGGCATTGCTTATGGACTATCAGGGTATTATCATCCGGCCCCCAAGTGAGGCTAACAGCATCATCCTTCA
>DAOUTV010000273.1 GCA_030668505.1 Desulfobacterales bacterium
AAAGCCAGAATCATGATCCACCACCAGGCAGCGTTTTCACCAAAGTCATTGGAGGGCAGCTTGCCGCCTGCCAAATCCTCCTTCATTACACTGTGGGCCTCTTCACTCTTACCACATCGTTCATAAAGCCACCGGATCAGTTCGTTGCCGTCCCAGTCCATGTTGGTCACAATACCGAACACCTTGTACTTACTTTCTTTCATGGGCATTGTCGGAAAACTGTATTGCTTGTCTTCTCCCATGCCGGCCAATGTCAACTGCTCCTGCATCAGCTCTCGTGTAGCCAAATATCGGTACTCCGGTCCATTTTTGCTGTGTCCTATGGCGTTGGGAACAAAGCACACATCTGCCCATTGTTTGCCTGTGTCAACCTCACGGCCCTTAACCTTCTTCGTAAGGGATTGCCATTCTGGCTCGGCCACTTCGGCTACAGCCTTTTTGAACTCTGGAGTCACATCACAGCCAATAGCAAACTCAATCCGGCCAAACCGCTTGTTTTTACCCATCTCGCAATACTTGAGCAAATCGTGCTGATAGCCCGCAGTGTCCGAACGCATCCGCACTTTCTTTATGCCCTCAGGAAGCAAACCCAATGCTTCCTTGAAAACCCGCAGTTGTTCGTAGCCCGCCGGAACGTTGCCATCACGAAACTCTGTATGAACAACCATCTCCTGCTCAGACCACCAGGTGTTGAGTGGCTGGTAGGCCTTAAAGCACTTGTAGCAAAAAAGTGCATCTGACTTGTTCGTCTCAACCAGCGTTGCGTCCATATCCAATGTGGCCGTCTCCTGCGGGTTGTTCTTTTGCGCAAAAGCCAAAAAATCCCTATTCACTTTAGCAAAACCACGCAAATGTCTGTTGGCAGCCGGAATAAATGCCTTGCCCAACCGTCTTAGCCTGTCCTGCTCACTATCATGAAATGCCGATAAATACCGAAATGCCGACGAGGGAGAAGGAACTGATCTGCGGCCCTCTTTGAGCCAGCGACGCTCTAAGGCTCGACGAGCTTTGCGTGGCATCCCTTGCATGTATGTCCTTCGCAAAACCCGACTAAAACCCTCATCCGCCTCAAGAATATCTAGATCATCCACACACTCACCACCAGCAAGGTTTAATAACACAAGCGATGTCACCACCTGTGCGTCAGTCCACCCACGACCACTTACTCGCACTTTCAGGTGTTTTTCTGCTGACCTCGATAGCCCCATCACGTGAGCCAAATCCAAGTAAACCGGCAATCCCGCCAGCGCCGTCATGCCTCCACCTTGGAGTTGCTCTTCGTACTTGAAAGGTAGCGCTCCTTGTGCCATAATCGTGTCACCTCGTTGATGATAGTCTCGTTACCTCAAACGCATTCTATCTGCTTGATTTCTCAAGCACAACGAGGTTTTTCATTTTTTTGCCGGTGGATCAGGGGCTGCAGCGCTGCTTTATGCAGAGGACCTCACAACAAGAGAAATCCCGAAAATGAGGTGCGGCGCAAGTCGTCCAATTGCGTTGTTCCATGTAGGATTTATAGAGACCGATCCATACAATGTCTCCAGGCATTGGACAAATCGGTGAGGAACTCCTGGATTGACAAGAAACAAAAAGGAGGCTAAAAAGTCTCTTTCAGACCGAGAAATAGTCTATTGAGGAACCCTTAGTATTAAAATTCGTGTTTTTTTGGCAGAAAATCAAAAGATTAATCACGCCTCTTCTCAAGGCGAACGCCGCAATACACGAAAGATTGCCTGCCCTGGCGCTACGTGCCCGGATCAGCCGCCCACTTAGCCTATTTGCCAGGTCTGGGCCAGGGAAAGCACGAAATAAAATATCATTCAGAAATCCGAAACAAATCCAAATATTAAATTCTCAAATATTTAAAACTGTGAGAGCGGTCTCAAGCGCGATTGAAAGTCTCAGAATTCCTTAAGGTTTCTTAATTTTTGAATTTTTGTCATTCGATATTGTTTCGTATTTCGATATTCGTATTTCGAATTTATTTTCAGACGGAAAGAATACCAATTCTATTATTAACGGATTAATAATCTTCATTATCTTCTGAGAACTCAAGGGGGTGCGATTCAATGAATATCTGCGTGGTTGGAGTAGGATACGTGGGCCTTGTGACAGGGGTCTGTTTTTCTGAGTTCGGACTCCGGGTAACATGTGTGGACAGTAGTGCCTCCAAGATTAACATGCTGAATCAGGGGAAAGTCCCGATCTACGAGCCCGGACTTGCGGAACTCATTGAAAAGAATGTGAATGAAGACCGCATCTCGTTTACGACAGACATCAAGGATGGTGTGCGAAATGCCTTAGTTATTCTTATTGCCGTTGGCACTCCATCGGACCAGGAAGGGAGCGCCGACCTGAGATTTGTCGAAGAGGTGGCCAAATCAATAGGCCAAACCATGAACGGCTATAAGGTAGTAGTGACAAAGAGTACGGTACCTGTTGGCACAGGGAAGATGATCGAGTCTATCATCAAGGAAAACCAGACCGAACCTTGTGCCTTTGACATTGCTTCTAATCCTGAGTTCCTGAGGGAAGGGTCGGCCATTGAGGATTTTATGCGTCCCAACAGGATTGTAATCGGTGCCGAGAGTGAACAGGCTATTGCTATACTCAAGGACCTATACAATCCCCTCTATCTGATTGAAACACCCTTTGTGATTACCGACGTGGCGACAGCGGAGATGATCAAGTACGCCTCCAACGCCTTTTTGGCAACAAAAGTATCCTTTATCAATGAGATGGCTTCAATATGTGAGCGGGTTGGGGCTGATGTACACAAGGTGGCCAGGGGTATGGGTCTTGACAAGCGGATTGGTCCCAAGTTTTTGCATCCTGGGCCGGGTTTTGGCGGATCCTGCTTTCCAAAAGATACGCGTGCAATCAGCCAAATTGCCAAGCAACATGGGTATGAATTCAAGATCGTCGATGCGGTGCTTAGAGTAAACGATGAGCGCCCAGAGATGATGGTTGAAAAGATTGCCTCGGCTCTGGGCGGGGATTTAAGGGGCGCAACCATTGGGATCCTGGGATTAACCTTTAAGCCGAATACGGACGATATGCGAGAGTCTCCCACCATTCCTATCATACGGGGTTTACAGGAAAGAGGGGCGGAGATCCAGGGCTATGATCCGGCAGGGATGGAGCATGCAAAGCAATACGTGCCGGATATCGCGTACAAAAAAGATCTGTATACTGTAGCTGAAGGGGCTGATGCCTTGATCTTGGCTACGGAATGGAACCAGTTCCGAACAATCAACTGGGAAAGAGTCAAGAAGCTTATAAGGAGACCTATTGTTGTAGACTTGCGAAATATCTA
>DAOUTV010000114.1 GCA_030668505.1 Desulfobacterales bacterium
CCACGAAAAACTGTGATGCGTGCTGTAGTCTGGCTACAGATTTTTATCATATCCATTCTTCTTGGGTATTCTACCTACTCCCTTTTTAAGGGCAATTTTGAGCAGGCGTTTTTGCCTTACCCAATATTGATAATATATTACCTCCTGCTTGGGCGACGCAAGGTCGAGAATACTACGCCCGCTAAAGGCCAAGATAATAACATAACATATTGACATGATACGCAAAACCACCACAATAGATGTGAAGGCGATTCACCGTCTCCTAAAAAAACATTCCGACCGTGGGGAACTGCTACCGCGGGCCTTGAGTGACCTTTATGACGACGTGAGAGACTTTAATGTCTTTGAGGAAAAAGGTAGCGGTTCTATTATCGGCGCCTGCGCCCTTCACGTATTTTGGGAAGATCTGGCAGAGATACGCTCTCTGGCTGTTTGCGAGCGATATCAAAGAAAGGGAATCGGCTCTGCACTGGTTACAACTGCTCTGGCCGAAGCCAAGGACCTTGGAATAAAGCGCGTCTTTACCCTGACCTATCGCCCAGAGTTTTTCAACAAACATGGATTTAAGATTGTAGATAAGGCCACGCTTCCCCAAAAAATATGGGCAGAGTGCATCAAGTGCGTGAAGTTTCCGGACTGCGATGAAATTGCCATGCTGAAACTCCTGAGTTAAGGGTATCCGAGATGAATTCATGACAAGAATTTTTTTGGAAAACTTTTCTAAAGTTTTCGGCTGGCTATTCCGATAACGGTACTAAAATATACACTCACTAATTGGTGGGGATGTCGTAAAAATTCAATTTTACTCACTCTGTGACCATTAAGGATCTTTTCTTGGCTAAAAGTTCAATATGGTATTGTGTTGGCATGCTATTTGTATATACAATTCAAAAGAAATTTTCGTTGCACAAAAATCCTTGACATGCTAACGCGGCTATGATAACTATGCAATTATTCAGGCATTACTACCCATCTGTCCAATTGTGTCCAGTTAGAAGGCCGCTGTGTAATATTGTGCAACGCGGCAACGCCGCTCAAAATAGGAAACTCCAATACTATCCAGTTTGAGGTAAATGATTTGACGAGTCGGCAGACAACACTGGTCATAATTCCTGAAAACACCTCCAGGGTAAGGCAGTTTAAGTTTTCAAGGGCCTTCATTGTATTTGCCACATGCTTGATTGTCCTGAGCGTAACCACACTCTCTGTCATAGTCTATGATTATTGTAAGTTACAGAGATCCCTACCGTCCATGCATGCCCTTGAGCGGGAGGTCGCAGGCCAGCGTGCCCAGATTCAAGCCTTTGCAAAAAAGATTGGCGACCTCAAATCAAATATCATTGCCCTGCATGAGTTTGAGAAAAAGATACGGGTCATGGCCAATGTTGAACGACCTGCCGACCAAGACGGCGTCTTTGGCATCGGCGGATCCATGCCCGAGGATTTGGACGCCAGCCTCCCGTTGACTGAAAAGCATAACAGCTTGCTTCGGCAAATGCATGCCCAGGTGGAAGATCTCCATGAGGCCTCAGCAGCCGGAAAGGAGGCCTTTGAGGAACTTCATAAGTACCTGCAAAGCCAAAAATCCTTGCTTGCGTCAACGCCGGCAATTTGGCCGACTACGGGATGGATGTCTTCCGCGTTTGGCTATCGCATATCCCCTTTCACCGGCCTGAAAGAGTTTCACCGGGGCATCGATATTGCGACACGGATGGGCACACCGATTATTGCTCCTGCCGACGGTACTGTCACTTCTACGCGCACCAATGGGGGCCTTGGCAAATCCTTGGTGATAAAGCACGGGCACGGCATGGTTACACGCTACGGTCATCTAAAAAAATATTTGGTAAAACCGGGCACCCGTGTCAAGCGTGGAGACAAAATCGCCCTTGTGGGAAATACAGGACGAAGCACGGCACCACATCTGCATTACGAAGTCCACCTGAACGGCATAGCTGTTAACCCTGCAAAGTACATCCTCAACTAATCTACCCGGTACAGTCACGCCACTCAAAATTCCTTTGTTAGCGTCCGGATTCTTTGGTATAGTGCAAATACTAAACTATCCGCACCAATCTAAGTCTCGAAGTGCTGGAGTGTTGTATAGCGGACTGCGGAATTGAAATCAAAAATCCGAAATCCGAAATCCCAAACAGGAAGTTTTTTGTGTCATGATTGGAAATGTATTGAAAAAGGTATTTGGGAGCAAGAACGAGAGAGAGCTTAAAAAGTTTAACCCGGTCGTTGAACAAATTAATGCCCTGGAACCGGAAATCCAGACCTTGAGTGATGATCAGTTAAGAGCGAAGACACAAGCTTTCAAGGAGCGGATTGACCAGGGCGCTACCTTGGATGAACTCCTTCCAGAGGCATTTGCAGTTGTCCGTGAAGCCTCGGTGCGTACGTTAAATATGCGCCATTTTGACGTTCAACTGATTGGTGGCATTGTACTCCACCAGGGAAAAATCGCTGAAATGAAAACCGGTGAAGGAAAAACACTGGCAGCCACGCTCTCAGCTTATCTGAATGCCCTGACCGGTCGAGGCGTGCACGTGGTGACTGTAAATGACTACTTAGCCGGGCGTGACACCGAGTGGATGGGCAGTATATATCGTTTTCTGGGCCTATCGGTCGCCACTATTGTCCATGGATTGGACGACTCCCAACGCCAGGAAGCATACAACGCTGACATTACATACGGAACGAACAACGAGTTCGGGTTTGACTACCTGCGTGACAACATGAAATTCGCCTTGGAATCAATGGTTCAAAGGGAGCCCAATTATGCCATTGTGGATGAGGTGGACAGTATCCTTATCGATGAGGCCCGGACTCCACTGATTATTTCAGGCCCTGTTGAGCACACCGGCGATAGAATGTATGAGGAAGTAAAACCGCAGGTCATCAAGCTTAAACAACACCAGGACCGTTTTGTGCACACCATACTGGATGGCGTCCTCAAAGGACTTGAGGAAGAAGGCGAGGCAGATGGCGTTCTTGAACTTTTGCTAAAGGCCAAACGGGGAGATCCCAAGAATCCGCGATTTCTGGACCTGATTGCCAAGCGGCCCGCCTTGAAGAAAAAACTAGAGAAACTCGAGGGTCAGCTCTCCACCGAAAAATTGCTTCCCCAGGTTGATCAAGACCTCTTTTGCACCATTGATGAGAATCAAAACCTGGTAGAACTCACAGAAAAAGGGCTCAAACTCATCTATGGGGGCCACGCTGATGATTATATCGTACCCGACCTCGACGAAGATTTGCGAAAGATCGACGAAGACGATCAGTCGACCAGCACGGAAAAAAGAGTACAGCGCCGTAAGGCCGAGGCTTTCTATCGTGAAGCCTCCGAGCGGTTTCATATCACGCGACAGTTGATCAAGGCTTACTGGTTATTTAGTAAGGACGTCCAGTACGTAGTCAAGGACGGGCAAGTTATCATCGTGGATGAGTTCACCGGTCGGATGATGCCCGGCAGACGTTGGAGTGACGGATTGCATCAGGCTGTTGAAGCCAAAGAGGGTGTGACTGTGGCCGGGGAGAACCAGACATTGGCAACAATCACCTTCCAGAACTACTTCAGGATGTATGATAAACTGGCCGGCATGACCGGTACGGCCGACACCGAAGCCGCTGAATTCAAGAAAATCTATAACCTGGATGTGATTGTCATCCCGACCAACGAACTGATGATTCGACTCGAATATCCAGATGTTATTTACAAAACCGAAGCCGAAAAATTCAAGGCCGTTGCTGAGGAAATCAAGCAACTTTACAACAAGGGACAGCCCGTGCTCGTGGGGACTATTTCCATTGATAAGTCGGAAAAGCTGAACCGAATGCTGACCAAGTCAAAAATCAAGCACGAGGTCTTAAACGCCAAGAACCACGAACGGGAGGCCGAAATTGTGGCCAATGCAGGGCAAAAAGGACACGTGACGATATCCACCAACATGGCTGGCCGCGGTACAGACATTGTACTCGGAGAAGGGGTTAAGGAACTCGGGGGTCTTCACATTATTGGGACCGAACGACATGAAAGCAGGCGTGTCGACAACCAATTGCGGGGCCGATCCGGTCGCCAGGGAGACCAGGGCTCCTCTCGATTTTATCTCGCCATGGAGGATGATCTTCTGCGAATATTCGGTGGTGAGCGTATGTCCTCGATCATGGAACGCCTTGGCATGGAAGAAGGTGAACCGATTGAACACGGCATGATCAGCAAAGCCATAGAAAATGCCCAGCGCAAGGTAGAGGGCCACAACTTTGAAATACGGAAACAGCTTCTGAAATACGATGATGTTATGAACCAGCAGCGCGAGGTGATCTACAAACAACGGCGCGAGGCATTGGCCGGCAAAAGCCTCAAACCCGCTATTGAGGAGATGATAAGGGGGTTGTCGGAAAAGATCACTGACGGATTTGCAGATGAAAAAGTGCTCCCTGAAGAATGGGATTGGAAAGGACTAAGTGAGGCTGCCTACCTGCAGTTCGGTCTCCATCTCAAGGTAGACCGCGATACCATGGACGGCCTTACTCGGGACGGACTTGCTGAGTTGATCTTTGAAGCCGCCGTACAGGGATATGAAGACAAAGAGGCTGCCTTTGGGGCTGAAGAGTTTAGACACCTGGAACAGATGATCGTGCTTCAGGTCGTGGATAATCTATGGAAGGAGCATCTTCTTGCCATGGACCACATGAAAGAAGGCATAGGGCTCCGCGGTTACGCTCAGCAGGACCCGCTGGTGGTTTATAAGAAGGAAGGGTTTGAGATGTTTATGGACATGATTGAACGCATCAAGGAGGAAACAGTTAGGTTTCTGTTTCGTGTCCAGATCGCTCGACCCGAGGAGATGGCCGCAAGGGAAAAAGCTGAAAAGGATAAGCTTGTCTATTCACACAGTGGAGAGGTTGCCAGGCAGCCGGTACGACGCTCCGAGAAGAAAGTCGGCCGCAATCAACCCTGCCCATGCGGCAGTGGGAAGAAGTACAAGAAGTGCTGTGGTAAATAGTATGTGCGACACTAGGGAAATTGGGTCAAAGATGAAACTTCAAGTTCCAGGTTTTGTTGCAGGTGCCGTTGCTGCCGGGCTAAAAAAAGACGGGAGCATGGATCTGGGCATGATCTTTTCTGAAGTGCCTGCCAGTGCGGCTGGTGTTTTCACGACCAATCAGATTCAAGCAGCCCCGGTGCTCCTTGGCAAAGAGCGGATCAAATCAGGGCGTTGTCAGGCCATTGTAGCAAACAGCGGCAACGCCAATGCGTGCACGGGTAAACGAGGCATCGAAGATGCCGAGGGTGTTGCACGTGCCGCAGCCACAACCCTCGGGATACATGAGGATCTGGTGCTGGTGGCTTCCACAGGTGTCATTGGCCGGCACCTGAACACTTCTGCCATTGAAGCTGCTATGCCGAGGCTTGCCGACCAGCTCAGCCCAACAGGGCTTTATGACCTCGCCCAGGCTATTATGACTACCGATACCTTTCCCAAAGCCCTTTCAAGGCAGGACAGTATCGGTGACAAAACCTTTACCGTGGCTGCTGTGGCCAAAGGGTCCGGGATGATTCAACCGGATATGGCCACCATGCTCTGTTTTGTTTGCACAGACCTCGGTGCGGGGCCGGATCTCCTGGGACAGGCCCTAAGTAATGCGGTTGCCACATCGTTTAATTCTATTACAGTGGACGGGGACACAAGCACCAATGACACCGTCCTTCTACTTGCCAACGGCCTGTCCGGCCTGAACCTGGAAGAGACTGTGTGCGCCTCAGCGTTCCAGAAAGTCTTGGATGAGGTTCTCTTCACACTTGCCTTACAAATCGTTCGGGACGGCGAGGGGGCTACCAAGCTTGTCAGCATCCGGGTGACGGGAGCACCAAGTAAGGCTGATGCCACGACAGTGGCTTACACGGTTGCCAACTCCTCCCTGGTGAAGACCGCCCTCTTTGGGGAGGACGCCAACTGGGGCCGAATCATTGCCGCTGTGGGCCGTGCCGGTGTCCCGATTAATCAGGACATAATCGACATCTATTTTGACGATGTGTGCATGGTCAAAAATGGGCAAGGCCTTGGCCGGCAGGTCGAGGCAGCCGTTACAACGATATTGAAGAGCAATCGTTTTTTGATTACTATAGATCTGAAGCTGGGCAGCCAAGCTGCAACTGTCCATACCTGCGATCTTTCCACTGATTACGTGAGGATCAATGCCGATTACCGGTCTTAGG
>DAOUTV010000297.1 GCA_030668505.1 Desulfobacterales bacterium
TCCGCTGCCAAAGACTTGCCGGGTAATTTTCGTGTTTTCGTGATTGCTTTTTAACGCGTTTGGTGCAGGTCATGTACGTTACGGGCCACCACAGCGTTCTGTCAAGAACGAATCTATTTTGTTCCTCATAACGTCAATCTGTCCGGGCTGCACCCACATAAACCCCGGATCAGCTCTGAACCATGTAAGCTGACGTTTGGCATACCGACGGGTGTCACGCTTGAAAAGACGCACGGTTTCATCCCACGGGGTACGTCCCTCCAAATAGTCTGCCATGTGTCGGTATCCGATGGACCTCATCGATTTAAGGGTTGATGGATATCCCTGATTCAACAACCATTTCACTTCTTCTAATAATCCGGAGGTCAACATTTGATCAACCCGCCTGTTGATACGATCGTATAAGATGTTCCGATCCCGGGTCAAGCCGATCTTAAACGTTTTGTGGGGGACATCCCGAAAACCATGAACTCCGTGGTGGTAAGAGATGGATTGCCCTGTAACCTGATGCACCTCAAGAGCGCGTATAATCCGGTAGCTGTCGTTTGGATGGATTCTCGCGGCGGCCGCTGGATCGACTTTTTGTAGCCGCTGGTACATGGCTACGAGCCCAATGGTTTCAGCCTCCTTTTTCAGTTTTTTTCGTGCGGCCCCATCTTTTTCTTGGGCCGGAAAGAGCCCCTGCGTGAGGGCCTTGATGTAAAGGCCCGTGCCGCCTACCACAAAGATAGGGTGCCCTTTTTGATAGAGATCGCTGATCACTACCTCTGCCATGGTCTTAAACCGGGCTGCACTAAAAGGCTCATCCGGGGACACCACGTCAATGAGATGATGGCGCACCTGGTCCCTTTGATGTTCAGTGGGTTTTGCCGTACCGATGTTCATATATCTATATACCTGCATGGCATCAGCACTGATGATCTCAGCCCCTAGTGGTCCGGCCAGGGAGATCGCTACATCGGTTTTCCCCACACAGGTAGGGCCTGAGATTATGATTAGATGTGATTTTGTGGACATCGCAAATTATATATATTCAGCATACCATAAGCTTGTCAATGACCTTGGCCATTTGCCCAAATTTGATGGTCAACTCCTCTCTTGATGCAAATCAGATATTGTCCCACCATTTCCTCTGCCGCCCATTCAGCCCTTTACAATCTGTAAAAAATACTAACACCAAGTCCTCTTGGGTTACATGCAGAAGCCTCCCAATGCTCCTGTAATCGCTATAATTTTCGGGGGCTTGGCATAGGTGTCGCCCATCTCTTGTCTTGGCACGGACGTTGCGAATCTTCGCCGACAGCCGTTCAGATTAGAGCTCCAGTGACCCGCGAAGGGGCCACCTTGATAGCGGCTCGCTGGTGACATATGCAAGGATGAAAACCAAGACAGGATTTGTGGTGTGTCGAGTTCGTTCGGTATGTAGGAAAACCTCAAAAGCATTGACATTTTTGTGTAATTAGTCTATATGACTGGAGTTTTTTTCACAACTCAGATATCGGTGATCAGGGATCGGTAAACCGAATACTGAATATCAAATCCAACAAGCGGAGGTGCTTTTTATGGGGGAAAGACTTGGGATGGTAAAGGGCTTCTTCTTGCTAATCGCGTGCCTGATATTGTCTCACCTAATGATGCCAGGTGTTGCACTGGCTGAGACCAACGATGAGATACTTGAGAGGCTGGAGGAACTCGGCAATATTACCCAGAAACAAGAAAGAGAGATAGAGCGTCTTGAAAAGGAGCTAAAGGAATCCATATCAGATATCAAAAAGGAGCAGGATAAGGCCGAAGAAAAGGAAGAGGTTGTTGTTAAGGCTGCCCGCCAACCCAAGAGTTTGAACTTCAAGGGCCGTGTACAGGTCCGGTATACCGCCATTGAGAACGGTGATCTAGGCAAGGTGACACCACAAAAACCCTTTGAATGGTCTGAATTTGACGGATTTGTGCTTCGCCGTGTTCGTCTGCGGTGGTTCGGCAACGTGACTGACCAGTGGAAATACCATGTACAGATCAGTGCTGACGGTGATCACAACGATGATAGGATATCTCCCTCACTGCCGGATTACCAACTCAGGAAGACTGATGTAGGCGTCATGCTCCAGGATGCCTATTTCGTTTATGATCCCCATCCCTATTTCAACATCACAGCCGGACAGTTTAAATCCCGATTTTCGCCCTCATATCTCGTTTCCGGCCCTGTGTTGCCCCTGTGCGAGCGTCCGCTCGTGATTGATCTACTTGCACGGAAACGAGAAATCGGCATTAGCATAGAGTCTGCCCTTGATGGACAGGGACAGCTGGACGGCCGGGGCCCTACAGCCAAACTCTATGACAAACCCATCTTCTATGCCGTTGGATTGTACAACGGGAACGGCTTTAACAACATGCGCAATGATAATGAGAACTTAATGGTCACAGGTATGCTCGTTTACCGCCCGTGGCCATACATCAATTTCGGCGTCAGCTACGCCTACGACCGGATTGGCTATGATTACGAGACTAGTGTGCTTGGTTTGGCCGAGCTCTCGGAAGACGGTGACTCCTATGTATTTCCAGTGAGGGACCGCATAGCCGCA
>DAOUTV010000080.1 GCA_030668505.1 Desulfobacterales bacterium
TGTCAGGCAAGGAAGGCAAAAATTTTAACCGGAGGAATACATTATGTATTTCGAGGATTAAAATTCGTAGCCTGACGCCGCATCACGAAAAAATGACAGTCTTGCAAAGGGCTAGTTACGTTACCAGTAATATCCAAGGGGGTCAAGTGATTATGTTAAATAGATGAAGCACAGAAATCACTGAGCAGCCTCGCCCCTGATAATCATGCCTGTCCAAATTAGTGTACTGAGTCTAAAGAGAATGACATTTCATAGATATACTTCTCTGATTCTTTGCACAACCGATCTACGATAAATCAGTCTGAATGGCAGGTTTTTTGCAAGAATCAAAAAAGAATTCGAAGGGATACAAAGGGGTACAAAGGATCGGACTTGGCATAAAAACAATATGGACTGCCGACATACACAATTCCTTGCAACTTTCGCTCAACAGGGGTATTGTGTAAACTATGATATTAGCCCATCCAGGGCTTGATTTGCCCGGAATACTTTGCTGTTGGCGCAACCATTCAGAAGCCATATTCAATTAATTTTGCCCTTCAAAAACCCGATCTATGCCAGTAGGTAGAGGGAAATGGATAAGGTTCTAATAGCAGAAGACGACCTGGCGCTTCAAAGGTTTCTACAGATCCGCTTGCAAAAATACAAAGATAAATTCGCGGTCATATTTGCCGACAATGGTGAAGAGGCTATTAGAATCTTGAAGCAAACATACATTTCCTTGCTGGTAACGGATATTGGAATGCCAAAGGTCGACGGCATGGCACTATTGAGCTATATGAACAACAAGCACCCTCATATTCCATGCATAGTGATGACGGCCAACGCAACGCCGGAATTAGAACAAAAGCTCTCAAATGATAACATTTTCTGCTTTTTTAAAAAACCATTCCAACTAGAGAAATTTGTGCAGTCCATACTTCATGCCCTGGAACTAGATATTCCGGATGGCGCTTTGAAGGGGATATCAGTAGCCAGTTTTCTGCAGATGATCCAACTGGAACAGAAAACATGCCTCATTGAGGTTCACCCGCCAGGTATGGAAAAGGGGCTTTTTTATTTTTATGAAGGTATTCCACAAAATGCCTTTTACGGTGAACTTAGAGGGGAAGAGGCGGCTTTGAAGATAATTGCCATAGATAAAGCAGAAATCCGTTTTATGAATCTTCCTAGTAAGCAAATTGCCAGGCAAATAAACAGAGAACTTATAGCCTTGATAATGGAGGCCATGAGGCGGAAGGATAAATCCGATGGATAAGGTGCTCATCGTTTGTGACAATCCGGAATTTTTAGGCATCCTTAAGGAGGGCTTGCAAAAATATGAGGGTCAATTTGAAGTGTTGACTGCATCTGGCGGGGATGAGGCCATCGAATTGTTAAATAGAGAACGTGTCTCCGTACTGGTCACGGATCTTGTGATGCCAATAGTGGACGGCCCGGAACTTTTGACTCACATGACTTATAAACACCCTGCAACTCCATGTATCATTATGACGGATCATGGTAGCCCTGAAATCAAAAAAAGAGCAGATAGGGAAGACTCATTCCGTTACTTTAAAAAACCGTTTGATTGCAATGATCTGGCCCGGGAAATCATAGAGGGACTGGATTGTCTTGATGAGGGCAAGTTTTTCCGGCAGGGTCATAGGTAGTAATTTATTTCAACTCATTGAAATTGAATTAATTTTTTTCAATAGATGTATTTGGAGTTGATATAAATGGACATAGAAAAACATATTCAAACACTCTTTCGTGAAATAGAGGTCTATCGCTCCCATGGCTTATATGAAGAGGCAAAGGGAAAATGCGAAGAGATGGCGGAACAGTTACGGAAAAGCGATCAGTATAATGACAAACAAGAACTTATGGCTACTGTATCAAAGATAATCAGGAGCCTGGAAAATGATGCCCGTGAATTTGAAAAAGTGGAAGCAACAACTCAAATAACAACAAAGGAACAGGATCTTATCAAAGAGTTGTTCCCTTCTTCAGAAAAGAAGGGAACCGATTCAGAAGCCCTTAATGTGGCCGAAACTTTACTCGTTTTCGGTCAGTTTGAAAGGGCATTAAGCGAATTTAATGAATTGATAAAAAGAGATACTCTCCGTCTTATTGCCGCTAAGAATATTTTAAGGTGCTATATTGGGCGTGGTTCTTTTGATTATGCTGTCAGGCAATACCAGGAATGGCTGTCAAGCGGACAATTTCCTCCGGGAGAGTTGAGAAAAATACGTTCTTTTCTTCAGGAGACTCTCAGAAAAAAAGGAGTAGACAAGAGTCTCCCTAAACCAAAAGGGGCTTTGGGGAAAATATGTTCTTCTATTCAGGGCATTTTCAAAAAAAGGGAGATAGACAAGAGTCTTCCTAAACAAGAAGGGACAATAGATGTAAAAGAAGATGAAAAACTAGAAGATAAGTTAATTGATATCTCATCCATTCTAATACCTCTGGATAACGAACACGAAAAGGGAAAGGGCATTAGGCTTGATGTCAGTTCCCAAAAAGGAAATGTGATCAGTGTGATCATATCCAAGACAAATCAAGTTCTGATTGATCATTTAAAAGTCGGATTGAGGCTAAATGATGTCGAATTCTATTCTTCTGCTGTCACCTTTAAGGATTCGTGTGTCGTTTCTGCAAAAAGCCGGATCAAATCAGGCCCTAAAAAAGGAGATTACACGCTGGTATTCAAGATTCCACTTACATAAATATAAACAGTAATATCCAAGATGATTTGATTTGTATTAAAGGGGGTACGTCCAGGGCCATTCATGCCGGGAGAGCTTGGATGCATTGAAATCGAAGAAGGAGGCACGGGATACATGAAAAAGATGTTAATTGTTGATGATTCGCCCAGCGTTCGCAAACTGGTAGAATTTACGCTTAAAGCAAAAGGATTTCAGGTGAGTTCAGCCGGGGATGGTCAGGAGGCTTTGGAACTTACGGCTAAAGAGCAATTTGATGCCATTATCTTGGATATCAATATGCCACGAATGAATGGGCTTGAGTTTCTGCAAAAGATGAGAGCGGATGTAACCTATGCTACCACTCCCATTATCATGTTGACCACAGAAGGACAAGATGAGGACAAAGACAAAGCTGTGGCACTAGGGGCGACGGCATACATTGTCAAACCTTTTAAGCCTATTCAATTACTGGGTTTTCTCGAAAAGATTGTACCGTCCTCCTGATTTCTGATTGCTAAAAAAGTACCATGCCAAATGAAAAGTTTTTTAACCCAATAATCAAAAATTTGGACAAGGAGAGTCCCCGTGTCTGATGAAAGTAACACTCAGGATCTGGATGACCTACTGCTGGCCGAAATGCTGCAGGACTTCCTGAAGGAAGCCCCGGAGCATTTGGATCAAATGAATTTAAACCTGATCCAATTGCAAGAAGACCCTGAGGAGGAAGAGTTAATCAATAAAATCTTCCGTAATGTACATACCCTTAAAGGATCTGCCAGTTTTGTCGGTCTAAAGAAAATAAACGAGGTTTCCCGCAAAATGGAAGAGGTCATTGGGGATGTTCGTAAAGGGGCTTTCAAGATTACGGCCCCAATTATTGACATCATGTATGAGGGGTTGGACATTCTGACGACCTTGATAGACAAGGCAGTCACCAATGACGGCACTGAGGTGGATATTTCCTCGATCCTCAAAAAACTGGACGGAATACCTAAAAATACTATTCCGGCATCTGAAGAACAACCCGATAAACAGGAAACAGAATCTGAGGATTCTCATGAACTATTAAGTCTATATAAGCAAAGCTATGATCAACTGTCAATCCTGAAACATTTCATCTACTCCTCCGTCCACCTTTCTGACCGGGAGTCACTGGCCGTCCTTTTCTCAAAGCAGATAGATGAGACAATGGACGCAGAAAGGAATGCCATCTGGTTAGTGGAAGATGGTCAAAAGGTGGTGGAAATGGCGCACGATGGAAAGCTTGTGAAAGAAGACAATCGCCGCGTCTTGGAGATTGAATCATCAGAGGTACTAAAGCGTGTCATTCGCGATCAGTTAGTAGTCTGGTCATCCAGCTTTGCTCAGATGAAAGATGTATTGCCGGAATTTCAAAGGCCCACTCTCTTTCCAATTAAGGCACAACCCCATGCCTTTGGATTTCTGGTTGTGGACCCGGAAGAGTTGGCGGAAGTAGAAGTATATCAGTTTGTCGGCCAATTTGCAGCCATGATCCTCAACATCTCCAAACTCCATCAAAAAGTTGACGAGCAAAGAAAAGAGCTAAATGAGCTGACCGAGATCTTGTTCAAACAAAACGCACAGTTATCCTCCCTTAATCATATTGAAGTAGATTTGATGAAGGCCACCGATCCTGTCCACCTTTGCCGCATTGTAGTCGAAGCGGTTGTCGGTGAGCTGGAGGCTCGCATAGCCGCGGCGTTTCTTATAGATAAGTCTTCACAGGAATTAATAGGGGCAGCGGAAAGCGGCGGCTTCCAAGGCATTGATTCCACAAGATTTTCCATTGACAGCAAAAAGCCCTTCATGCAGTGCATAGAATCGGGAAGAATTGTAACTTATAGGGATCACGCTGAAAAACTTCACATGGGCCCTAACGTACTGGAGAATTGGGTAATCATATGCCTTAAAGGAAAGGAAGGTCCACAGGGGGTCCTGGTAACGGAGGTCGGGGATGAGGACATCGGTGATTCGATATCCATCCTGGTCAACCATGCCGGTATATTACTGGATAATCTTATGTTGCAGAAAAGACTCGGAAATGGAATTAAGGATAGGCTATCAAGCCAGTAATTCAGGCCTGGGCCGGGGACCTGGTTTAGAAATATAGGGAAGATGCATATAGTCAAAAATCCCTAAATTTGGGAATATAAAGAAATGAATACGGTTCTAATTGTAGACGATGATGCGCAGATTTTGACAATTATTAAGGAATCCTTAAAAAAATATAGGAATAGATTTCAGATCATTACAGTAAGAGACGGGTTGGCCGCAATAAAGGCACTGCAAAAGCGGCATTTCTCCGCGGTGGTTACAGAGATTCAAATGCCCATAGTCAATGGCCTTGTTCTGTTGGCCTACATTGCTAAAAATTGTCCTAATATCCCCTGCATCATCATGACGGGGCATGGATCACCGCATTTGAAGAAACAACTGCAACAACTGAGCTCACATTACATTGAAAAGCCGTTTGAAATAACAGAGCTGGCCCAAGCTATCTTGTCTGTTTTGGGTGAGCAGGAGATTGTTAGAGGAACTTTGAATGGGATATCAGTTATCGGTTTTTTAAGGCTGATTGAAATGGAGTGCTTAACGTGCCTTTGTGAAATCACTTCACCTGATAGCGGAAAAGGACATTTACTTTTTGATGGGGGTGTTCTATGTGATGCTTCTTGCGACAACCTTAGGGGGGAAAAAGCGGTTTTAAGACTACTTAAAAAGGACAATGTGACAATAAATTTTAATAAACTCAACGAGAAAAAGACTCCGAGGCGCATAAAAACCGACCTTTCGACTTTGCTCCTGAAGGCCATGGGGAGCGAGGATGAAACAGAATCACCAGAAAAGAGACGGCGCACCCGGATGGTGAAACCCAGGGAAAAAATTAGCGGAAAAATTAAAGGACTTCAGTAGATAGATGTCGTTCGCAAAACAGGGTTTTGAAAGCACTAAAGTGTTACGATTATGGAAATGAATACAGTTTTAATTGTTGACGATAGTGTAATGCTTACAAGGTATCTCAAGGATTCTTTCAAAAGATACGAGGATAAATTTGCTATTGCAATCGCCAACAATGGCCTAGAAGCCATAGAAATTTTAAGAAATAGGTCCATCTCCTTGGTGGTAACAGATCTTGAAATGCCCAAAATCGACGGTCTTGGTCTTCTGGCCTATACAAAAAAATATCACCCCAGCACCCCATGTATCGTCATGTCGGCACATGGAACACCGAAAATAGTAGAAACACTACAATCAGACATCATGCAATTCATTGAGAAGCCGTTTACAGCGGATGAGCTTGCCCGGACAATCCTTTCAGCTTTGAAGCGAGGTGTTCCGGACGGGTCTTTGTCCGGGATCTCAATTGCTACTTTTTTACAGATGATTGAAATGGAACAGAAAACATGCCTTTGTGAAGTTGAATCGCCCAATCATCCAAAAGGGTTCTTTTATTTTAAGGGGGGCGAACTGTATCATGCTGTTTGTGGTAGTCTCAAGGGGACGGATGCGGCGATCAAAATGATTCAAATAGAAGATGCCACAATCAATTTTAGAAAGCCTCCTGATAGAAAAATTCCGAGAGGAATTAAGGTGTCCCTTAAAGCTTTGATCCTTGAGGCCATGACAATCAAGGATGAATCGCATTATGTGGATCCGTAACAGATTTTGAAGAAAAGTTTTTTGGAAAGGGGATAATGATATGGGCGATAACAATATAACGATTGGCGACCAACTTGGTGGTAACCAGGAGATCATTGACGGTTTTGTGAATGAGGCAAAGGAATATCTCAATGCTGTCAGGGATGATTTTCTCAATCTTGAAAAACAGAAAGATAATCCGGATCAGGCACTTATTGATAAAGTTTTTCGTGCGATTCACTCGGTTAAGGGCGCAGCCGGTTTTTTGGGCCTTGATAATATAGGCGTTCTTGCGTATGTTATGGAAACGATGCTTTCCAGGATGCGTGCCGGGAAAATGCGTCTGGAATCCGAATATATAGATGCACTTCTGGCAGGAGTAGATCTTCTATCAGCTATGCTGAATGACATCAAGCATAGTAACGAGATGGACATATCAAGTGTCCACGACCGTCTGTCCGGCCAGCTTGAAGAG
This sequence comes from Desulfobacterales bacterium, assembly GCA_030668505.1. GTDB lineage: Bacteria > Desulfobacterota > Desulfobacteria > Desulfobacterales. The sequence continues at coordinate 6,823 of DAOUTV010000080.1, forward strand.
ACCATCAAAGGCAACACAAGTTAGAGGGTTGTAATGAACACCTGGGTTGAGTGGTTCAACGTTCACGGTTCCCGGTTGAAGAATCCTAACTGGCTGTTAGCAAAGGGACTCCGCTGAAGCTATGTCCCTCTCGCGAAAGCGGAAGGATGACGCGTCAATAAAGAAAGTTCACCGTTCAAAGTTCATAGGTTCAAAGCCTGCCCTGGCGCGACACGCTCGTGAGAGACTATCACGCTCACCAACCAGGTCTGGGCCAGGGGTTGTCAA
>DAOUTV010000154.1 GCA_030668505.1 Desulfobacterales bacterium
AGGCTTAATCACAATTCTTCTGGAAATCCGAATCGGCCTGTCAAAGGATTTTTCCAAAAAGCTAATTCCGTAGAGATAAGTGTAGTTCAGCTCTCCCCGGCTCACCAGGTCTTTCATTGCAAGCCGGACGGTTTTTTTGTCGACTCCACTAGCCATGGCAACCGTTTTTTCGACTTCACCGGGGGTCATCTTTTTCTTAGACTCAACGACCAGTTTGCGTACTGCTTGTTTAACCTTCTCCATCATAAGTGGTTGCCTTGAGCCCTCAGAGGGCATATATTGAAATGGCTCCCCATTCAGGGTAAAAAAAGAACTATAAAGGGCGGGGATAAACCCCGCCCCTACAAGCCCGAGGACAGCACATGGAATCGTAGGGGCGGGGTTTATCCCCGCCCGAACCCATCTTGCCACAAACCATAGCCAAAGTGACTGCGAAACTCCAAGTAATCATACATTACCGATAACCAAGATAGGAGCCTGTCTTGTTTCCCATTTACAGAGAATCGGAAAAGCCACGCTGCCCGTTTTGTGGACAACCTTTCGGAAGGCCCCCAGAAGTAGACCCCAAACGCGAAGGGGACTTTTACAGGTGGCTGTGTCAATGCGGGGCTATTGGCTCCTACGACACTACCGGACACAACCTTGGGGACGCCTTAATGGAAGCCATTGCCTTTGCCTATGACGACAATTGGGAAAAAGCCTTGGCCATGGAACCCGATAAAGATTACGAGATAAGATACCTCGACGGCTATCGCGCCGGGGAACACAGGGTCTTAGGAGGCGGCATGACCTACAAATCCGGCTTAGGCGCCTTCGTCTTCGTTAAGGTAAGAGCCCCCAAGAATGTCCACTGAGAGATAGCAGGACATCAAATATCCTCGGGAGCCGAGTGGGGAACAGAGCCCCCACGCTACCGTAGCGTGCCCCCTCTGCGGGAACTATTCAGTCCCCCCTTTTTTGAAAAAGGGGGGTTAGGGGGGATTTATCTACCAGATACAAGCAAAAATCCCCCCCGGCCCCCCTTTACGAAAGGGGGGAGCGAACGGTTACCCTCTGCGGGGCACATGTTGCTTCAATTAGGCAAAGCCCCAAGCTCAAAGCATCGCCTGTGTCTTGGCATCGAGCAGCGCCTCTTCCCTTTCAAGATATGTCTCTATAGGTAAGGCCAGCTTGGCGGCAAGCTGAACCCGAAGATCTGCAAGCTGGATATTGTTCGGCAGCTTTGGGGCTTTCAGGGTCGCCTCAGAGTCTTCCAACCTGTTCAAATCGAAGAGGGCTTGTGCCCGGATCAACCTCTCCCTTGGGCCATTTTTCCCGGCCCTATCCAGAAGCTCTAATGCCTTCTGAGGTTGGCCGTTCACGCAAAACACATGAGCCGCGTGGGTCAAGGAGATGGGGTTTTGGGGAAGCTTTCCGGTCACAGCAGTCGCCAGATCTACGAATCCAAGCTTCAGGTAAAGGTTAATAAGCATGAGAGAACCTGTCATGTCTGTTGTCGGTCCGCCAAACGCACCTCCGCGAAGCACCTTATAATAAAGGTTGATGTTATGCTGCCGCAAAGCCCCTGCATCCTCCAACTCGTATACGTTGCGTAGCGTCTCGTCACCCAGATTTTCATAGTGATCCACTATCATCGGCTCCATAGTAAGGTGCACCTGAACGCGAAACATGACGACCTTCCCGGCCAGGTCCTTCTGGCCATAGCCGGCGGGAAAGGTTATCTCAAATCGTGTGAATTTCCCCGGGCCCATCCCCTCAAGATGCTTCTCAAATTCAGGCAAAAGCATGTCTTGGCCAAGGATCGCCTCCTGAAACCTGCCGCATGTTGCAGGGACCACACTGCCGTCAACCGACCCCTGGCAGTCATAAATCACTTTGAATCCGGCCCGGCTTGTATCCGGACTCACCTTGAAGCACAAGAAGGGGCCGGCGAGAAGCTCTTGCACTGCCGGGTCTTCAGGGAAGTCCTTGCTCAACAGGTTCATACAATCCACAGCCGCACCATATTCTTCGAGTGCAATATATATACGGGCCAGTAAACACGTTGCCTCAGACCGATCAGTCAGTGCCCTGCAGTCTTGGGTGATGAATGCAGCCCTATGAAACAGGTTTTTCCCAGCTCCTACATCTTCGGCAAAGTCGTTTCGGTTCAATCGCCAGATCAAACTCATACGTCGGATTTCATCAGCCGACATGGTATCGGTCTCGTAATCCCTGCATACACTCAAGTAAGCAGGCCGCGTGCGCCGAAAGGGGCGGATACCGTAAGCTGAGGCATCGTCATTCATGGGAGTGCCAAAAAAAAGATGAGCCTGCTGAGATATGGAATTGCCGTCTATGGCCACCCTGTTCTTTTTTACAAATGCCAGCGTACCAAGGGCCTGGTGAAAGGTTTCCCCGGGAAGACCAAACATGCTGAAGAGTTCCACATTTATGCCGGCCTCATGGGTCAGGCGGATCACCTCTGAAAGGCGCTCCAGGTCAATCGGTTTATTGATCCTCTCAAGTACTTCCGGGTTTGCCGACTCAAGCCCGTAAGCCATGTTATCGGCGCCGGCCCGCCTGAGCAAGGATAGCACCTCGCGGTTAACCAAATCATAGCGTGTCTGGCACCAAAAACTAATGCCGGGCACCTCTCTGATGATGGCCTCAACGAGAGTGACCAGGCGCTTTCGAGAAAAGGAAAAATTGGTATCAGCAAACCAGAATGCCCTTATGCCCTTTGACTTGAGATATTTCATCTCATCTATAATCCGCTCTGGTGAGTAAAATCTAACCCTCCTCCGGCTTGCCCTTGGGGTATAACAAAAGGCACAATCATATGAACACCCTCTGGACGTCAACATCACGGCCCGGTCCTTACAGGTCAAATCGACGAGATCCATCAAATAAGGAGAGGCGTAAGTGTCCAGGTCTATTGCACCAGATGCCGGACCGGTCTCTATGACATCATCTCCCTGCAAAAAACATAGGCCGGGCAAGCGGGCAGTGCCTGATCCCTCGTCGAGAGCCTGGGCAAGCGCCAACATGACATCCTCCCCTTCCCCCCTGCAAAGGAAATCGACCTCCGGCATGTGCCTCAACGCCTCAGCAGGCATAAAGGTCACCTGGGGCCCACCTATGATGATTTTGATGGCTGGAGACAACTTTTTTGCAAAGCGGGCCCATAGCCTTATCTGCTCCATGTTTTCCTGGTATGCAGTGAAGCCGATGGCAAGGGGTTGGGTCGTCTGAATGACCTTTGCCAAAACCCCGGGTTTGAGGGGGCCGTCAGCGAAGTCTCCTAAAATCTGTCCGGAAAACCCATGGTTTTTCAAATGGGCCAGGATGGTGGCTTCAGATATGGGGATAGTGTCCGGGGAATTGAGGGGAGCTAACAAGTTGACATGAATGAAGAGGAAATGGACCGGCATGGATGCTCGTATCCTCCGGTCACGCCAGACCCTGTTTTCTTAAGAACTCCCGGTACCAACAGGAGAATTCGTACATCCCTTTATACCGGTCGTCATCTTTAATGATTCCAAGACAGATTTCCCAGGCCCCTTCGCCAAAGGCGTTGCTGTACTCTTCCGCACTCCAGGTGGAAAGAAATTCCCGGGCCAACTGAATAGCTGTGTTCTTCGATTTATCCTGTCGCATGTCAATCGGCTCTTTTGGCTCAATAAAGGGGTCCCAGGCGTCGTATCCCTCTTTCTTAAGGATGTGCTTTTGCCGCCTGGGCGACATGCTGTCAAAAATGAATTTCTTTCTCTCTTCATCTTCAGCCGATAGCTTGCGCATCTAAGTGCCTCCCGCATCAAGCCAAAAAGTATTTCTCGTCATAATCGGTCATCAAGGCCGCAGAAACCGGCACAAGGCCCATATGAATCTTTGAACGCTGCGCCCCAATCTCTTTAAGAAGTGCCTCGGAGAGCTCAAAGAGGCGGTCATTCATCTTATCTAGGTTCACTGTGGGATAGGCCGTTCCCTCTTTGAATCCGGATTTTCCGCAGATGTGGGCAGTTCCCCCGATCGAGGTGGGAACTCCGTATACTCTACACGTAATGGGTCTCCGGACGTACAGATCACATAGGTCCTCATCATTGAGGAGTGGACATTTTACACGCTCTTGGGCCAGCTGGTTGAACACCTCCTCAGAAGGCTTTCTCCGGTCTATGTACATTTTTTTAAGCTTTTGTTTAATCTGATAATACTTGCGATCAGCCTTTTCGGCCCGACTAATAATAGGCCGTCGTTCCTTCCTGCTGAGCGATTTATTGAGATGATAGTTAATATAGACCGATTCGATGAGCGTGAGATCAAACACGGCGTAACAGCAGTCGCAGCAATGAATCTCACAAAGAACGCAATCCTTGTGTTCGTTCTGGAGCGCCTTAAAGATCTTGTCAACTTCGGCAACCAGGGCTTCGTATTTCTCAAACGTCTTAGAAAAATCTAACATATTCACGCCTCACCAGATTATAGACTGCCCATTTGATATCAGACGGCAATCGTGGCTGTCAACGACCAATCCGCCGGACAGGATCGATTCGAATTGTAATGTCGCGGGATACGGGTCTTATACCAAGTTGCAATCATGTCATTGCGAGGAACGGAGCGACGTGGCAATCTATACCATTGAGATTGCTTCACTTCGTTCGCAATGACAGCTATAAACAGTAGCGTTTTGAATGCAACTTGGTCTTACACCTTGCCCCTGTTGACAAGACCGTCGTTTTAGTTTATCCGCAACCAATACTGTAGCCGGAGCCTAATACCACCTTATTGAGCATCGCTCAATTAGGCGCTTAGCGCCGCAACATCGACAAAAGATTGTCGATGTTTGTAACCTATTGTTTATATTATTTAATATTGTTTAAATCCGAAATCCGAATATCGAAATCCCTGGCCCAGACCTGGCTTACTTGGGCAGCAGAATTATCCAGACACATCGCGCCCCTGGCCCAGACCGGGATGACGGGGACAGACATCAATGCTAAAGCTGTCGCGCCAGGGCGGGCAGGGCAGGCCGAAACAATGACCAAATTTTCAAAATTCAAATGACATAAATCTAAAGCCCATATCTAGTGCCTGAACGAAAACTAGGTAAAAATGTCATTTCGAGGAGCAGCGCGACGAGAAATCTTATTTCAAAACAGAAGCTTAATGATTTCTCCCTTCGGTCGAAATGACAAAAAGAGGTATTTTCGGTCAGCCACTATCTAAGAGAAAAATTATTGTTTTGAACATTTGATGCATTCGTAAAAAGTCGTCACTCCGGTGAAAACCGGAGTCCAGAAACTCTGTAACCAATTGAAAAAACTGGATTCCGTTTTTAGCCGGAATGACAAAAAATGGTGTTTTTCGACTTTTTACGAGATCATCAACATTTTGAAATTCAGAATTTCGGATTTGTTTCGAGTTTCGGATTTCGTGGTTAGCGCAAGCTTCACTTCGTGTCGGATTTCCGGTTTATCCGGGTTAGGCATTTTAGCTCACTTTAGATCACTTTTCTTACCAGGAGGACAAAGATGAAGCTTATAGCGCCATCCATATTGTCTGCGGATTTTTCGAGATTGGGTGAGGAGGTTA
>DAOUTV010000068.1 GCA_030668505.1 Desulfobacterales bacterium
TAAGAGTCCTACATTTCGACCTCCTGCTATGGCCGCAATTGAGAATCTCTCCGGGAACTGGTTCACCACACGCAAGACATTCCTGCCGACTGAACCGGTAGACCCTAGTATAGAAAGACGTTTCATCACTATTTTGAGTGAACTAAAGTGCCTAAAGTGAGCTAAAGTGCCTAAAGTGAAAAAATGGTGTCCCTTTCAACCACGTCTTACACTTACTTCTTACAAATAATAACAGATAATTCACTGTACTATTCATATTCCGATTTCACTTTTTCACACGATATGTACTATTACTTGTAACCAATATTATCCATAACTTTAGATCACTGTAGGCACTTTAGAACACTTTAGGCACTCCTTTATAATTACTATTAATTCCTTACGACAACACATACGTCTTGAAGTAATAGAGCCCTGGTGCTGCAAAAAGTAAAGCATCGATCCGGTCCAGAAGCCCTCCATGTCCGGGGAAGATAATTCCAGAGTCCTTAAGGCCGACTGAGCGCTTCAACATCGATTCAACCAGATCACCTGTTTGTCCCAAGGCTCCCATAATCATAATCAAAGCAATCCAGTAACTCCAGCCAAACTCCGGAAAGTAGTATTTTTTAATTAAGGCACCAATCAAGAGATTGGCCACCAATCCGCCAACTGCGCCTTCCACGGTCTTACCGGGACTTATGCTCGGCGCAAGCTTGTGCCGGCCAAAGACTGATCCAATGTAATAAGCACCAGTATCCCCCGCGATTATGACTGCCATAAGAACAAATATCCACGTCACTCCCTGATCCCAACCCCGGATCAGTATCAAGTGGCCCAGCAGAAAGGGGATATAAATAAGACCTGTAACCTGCTTATAAAGCATTTCCGGCACAGAAGTCTGTAGATCGAACCGTGCCAGACAAATCATCGCAGAGCCGAGGAAGGCCAGGACCAGCGCCGCAGGGGTTACACTCAGACCGCCCAGGTAAAAGGTGGCTATCAGAGCCAGGCCAAAAGCCAAACCAGCCGCTTTTATGGCCACCGTTTCCCGGGACATAACCAATGCATAGTATTCTAACAGGCCCACTGCTGCCACCAGACCAACAACCAGGGAAAAAGAGGTTCGTCCCCCCTTCCATACCAACAGGACCAACGGAGGCAAAAGCACCAATGCAGTGAGCCAACGTTTTAAATGCGAAGACATCATGTCTAAATAGCGTACTTAAGGACCCGATGCTGGATATAGGATACTGGATGCTGGATAGCAAAAAAAAGAAAAGCCCCTTTTTCAATCCAGTATCAAGCGGCCAGTATCCAGTATCTGTCAAAGTTTACAAGCCACGTACCCCACAAAACTAGACTTATTTGTTAAGTTTTCGCCTTATCAAGACGACTATTGCCTGCGAGGCGCTTCCTTGATCTGGGCACCGGTCATCCCAAACCTACGCTCACGCTTTTGGTAATCTTGGAGGATCCGGATCAATTCCTCCCTTCTAAAATCGGGCCAAAGTGTATGGGTTACATAGATCTCTGTATAGGCAATCTGCCAGAGCAAGAAGTTGCTGATTCGCATCTCACCACTGGTTCGAATCAGGAGATCCGGATCAGGCAAGCCCTGCGTATAAAGATAATTCGAAAAAACCTCTTGTGTTATCTCCTCTGGTTGCAGGCGGCCCGCTCTAACATCGGCTGCAATCTTGCAAGCCGCCGTCACGATCTCATCTCGTCCCCCATAGCTCAAAGCAAGGTTGAGAATCATCCCCTGGTTTTTTCGTGTCATATCGATGACATCCCGGAGAACCTTCACTACATCACCAGGGAACCTTTCGATCTGGCCTATTGCACTCAGGAGGATGCCGTTTTCCATCATTTCGGCTGCTTCCGACCTAAGGAACCCTTTCAGCAGACTCATGAGGGCGGAGACTTCTTGCCGAGGCCGCTGCCAGTTTTCGGTCGAAAACGCATAGAGGGTCAGAACCTCTATCCCGATCTCACGGCAGACTCGCACGATGTCTCGAACCGATTCAGAACCTTCCCTGTGACCTCTGATCCGGTTCAGGGAACGCTTTTTGGCCCAACGGCCGTTGCCATCCATAATAATGGCGATATGTTGAGGGAGTGTGTCGAGTCGTAAGGAAGGAGTATCAGAATTCAAGGATCTCTTTCTCTTTATCCTGGCATGTCTGGTTAGCTATTTTAATGTAATCGTCTGTGATCTTCTGCACCTTGTCTTGAGCCCCGAAGAAATCGTCCTCTGAGATCTCGCCTTCCTTTTTCAGGCCTTTGAGAAGCTCGTTTGTGTCCCGGCGAATATTGCGGATTGATACCTTGTACCCCTCAGCTATCTTGCGAACGACCTTGACAAGCTCCTTTCGCCGTTCTTCGGTAAGCGGCGGTATAGAAATCCGGATGACCTTTCCGTCGTTCATGGGAGTCAGCCCTAGCTCTGATTTTAGAATCTCCTTTTCAATCTCCCCAATCACCGTCTGATCCCAGGGCTGAATAATGACAAGCCTGCTCTCTGGGACAGATAAGGAGGCTACCTGGTTCAAGGGTGTGGTTGTTCCATAATAGTTCACCTTAATACCCTCAAACAGTGCAAGGGAAGCCCTGCCGGTGCGAATCTTCCTAAATTCATTTCTTAAGGCATCAATCGACTTGACCATCCCCTCCCGCGCATCATCATAAAGCGAATCAATCATCCCCTGATGCCTCCCTTATTCTAGTTCCAACATCTTCTCCGCAGACAATTCTTCTTAGATTCCCTTTTGTTTTTAGGTTAAATACAATCACAGGAAGCTTATTATCCATTGCCAGGGAAATGGCGGTCAAGTCCATAATCTTCAATTGCCGTTTTAGAACTTCAAGATAGGTAACGTTTTTCATTTTCTTTGCATTGGCATTCGCGACCGGGTCCGCATCATAAATGCCGTCCACCTTGGTGGCCTTCAAGAGCACTTCCGCATCAATTTCCTGGGCCCTCAGGGCCGCTGCCGTGTCCGTAGTGAAATAAGGATTACCTGTACCAGCAGCAAAAACCACAGCCCGCCCCTTTTCCAGGTGCCGGACAGCCCGCCTGAGGATATACGGTTCTGCTACCGCACACATCTCTATGGCCGTCTGAACTCGGGTCTGAACACCCCTTTTTTCAAGGGCGTCCTGGAGGGCGATACTATTGATGACAGTGGCTAACATGCCGATATGGTCGGCCGAGGTACGGTCCATGCCATAGGTGCTGGCCGCTACGCCCCGAAAGATATTCCCACCTCCAATGACCAGGGCGATCTGGACCCCGAGATCATAAACCGATCGAACCTCGCCTGCGAGATATGTAATCATCTCAGGGCTTATGCCATAACCCTGACTACCCACCAAAGCCTCGCCGCTGAGCTTAACCAAGATTCTTTTGTACTTCGGAGAAGGCATATTATGCCACTACTCTCCTCCCAACTGATAACGGACAAATCGTCTCACAGTGATGTTCTCCCCCGTCTTCGTTACAATATCATGAATCAGATCCTGTATGGTTATGTCCGGATCCCTAACATACTGTTGGTCCAGAAGACACGATTCCTTACAAAACTTATCCATCTTGCCCTGGACTATCTTGTCCAGTATCTTTTCAGGTTTTCCCATCTCTACGGCTTGCGCCCTGTAAATCTCTTTTTCCCGCTGTATTACTTCTTCGGAGATATCCTCTGCGCGGATGCCAAGGGGTTTCGTCGCCGCAATGTGCATTGCCAAATTCTTGACAAACGCTTTGAACTCATCGGTCTTAGCCACAAAATCTGTCTCGCAGTTAACTTCCACAAGGACACCTATCTTGCCACCAGTGTGTATATATGATTGTATAAAGCCCTGGGAGGTTTCCCGCCCGGCTCGCTTTAAGGCTATGGCCACTCCCCTTTTGCGCAGAAAATCGACTGCTTTTTCCAAGTCTCCGCCCGCTTCTGTCAGGGCCTCTTTACAATCCATAACACCCGCATTAGTCCTTGTACGCAGTTGCTTAATCATCTGAGCACTGATTTCCACCATTTACAACTCCTCTTGTGCCTCATCATTTATATCTTTGGGGCTTTGGTCAGATGCGGGTGTTTGCCTTTTGATAATTTCCACAATGGGCCCCTCTGAGCCATCAGAAATTACGGTCTTTTCGCCCGGCCCAGCCATGGCAGCCCCTGCTTCGACAGCCTCTACAGCCTCTTTGTCCGCCTCAGCCTGCAGGCGCTCTTCCAAACGCTTACGACCCTCGATGCATGCATCGGCTATTCGGGAAGTAATAAGCCTGATGGCCCTTATAGCGTCATCATTGCCGGGAATAATATAGTCTATTTCGTCCGGATCACAATTGCTATCTACAATAGCCACAATAGGTATGCCAAGCCGTCTTGCTTCACGCACAGCAATATTCTCATTCTTGGGATCCACAATAAATAAGGCCCCGGGGAGTCTTTCCATATTGCAGATCCCCCCAAGGTTATTATCAAGCTTTACCCTTTCTTTGTCCAATTTCAGTGCTTCCTTCTTGAGGAAGCGATTGACACTTCCATCGGCAAAAATACCAGTGAGATACTTAAGCCTTTCAATCCCCTTTTTTATGGTCTGAAAATTTGTGAGCATCCCTCCCAGCCAGCGATTGTGCACATAGAACATTTCGCAGCGGTTGGTCTCCTCATAGATGGAATCGCGGGCCTGTTTTTTTGTTCCCACAAAGAGCACTGATTCCCCGCTTGCAACTGTGTCCACAACAAACTCATAGGCCGTTTTGAACATTCTGACCGTCTGCTGCAGATCAATGATATAGATCCCGTTGCGAGCACCGAAAATGTAAGTTTTCATTTTCGGGTTCCACCGTCTGGTCTGGTGACCAAAATGGACACCCGACTCCAGCAACTGCTTCATAGTGATGTAAGACATTCATTCCTCCATTCTTTTCGGTTATTACGAGACCTTTGTGCTGCGGCATTTCCCTTGACCTTGGACAAAATTGAATGCTTTACAAAGGTCACGTTCCTCCGCTCTTATCTTCCCCTCTTCCCACTTCTCGTGGCCTCGGCCCGGGAAGCACCAGAATGAGGGTCCAAGAGCGTGCGAATTTCCACGAAATTTTATTTGTTAGCACACGATAATTAAGCTTGCAACACAATTTTGTGCCCGCCCACGGAGTGATGGAGTATTGGAGTGTTGTGGTTCCACTTTAATCGACAATTGTCCTTGTCCTCACCACCCGATCGTGGCCACTGTAGTCCTTGATTACAGCCCATTCACTATAGGCCCCGGAGCCTTCAATCAGCTTTTCGACCGCAGCCCATTGGTCGTAACCAATCTCAAAAACGAGCCGCCCACCTGGTACAATGTAGCGTGCAGTCTCTTTGATGATGAGTCTAATCGCATCCAGCCCGTCGGAGCCCCCGTCAAGGGCCTCCCGGGGCTCATATTGGGCAATTTCCGGTGGAAGCGCCTTGTATTCATGACTCGAAATGTATGGTGGATTCGAAACGATCACATCAAAATAGTGCACTAGTTCACGGACTGAATCGAACCAATTCCCCTGCAAAAACGTGATGGCTTTATTGAGATCGAGCATTCGAGCGTTATCCAGGGCCACAGCTAGGGCCTGTTCCGAGCGATCAACTGCATAAAACCTGTGCACTGGCCGTTCGGAAGCCATGGCAAGGACAACAGCACCTGAACCGGTCCCGAGGTCCAGTATCTTCAAGGGTGCTGATCCTAGTTCTGGCGGTATGATCGTGAGGGCAGCCTCAACAAGGGTCTCGGTCTCAGGCCTAGGTATCAGGACATTAGGTGTCACCTTCAGATCCATAGACCAGAACGATTTTTTACCAACAATATAGGCTACAGGTTCTCTTTGAATACGTCTTTGGATGAATCTCTTGAAAACCTCAAGCTCGTGCGATTCAAGGGGGCGATCGTACTGGACGTAAAGGTCTACCCGCCCAATACCTAAGGTATGAGCCAAAAGGATCTCGGCGGCAGCGCGTGGCTGCTCAATGTGATGGGCTTTGAAGTAGGCCGTGGTCCACTTGAGGAGTTTCAGGATGGTCCAGGTCTCAGGCGGCATCCCTTGATTCTGCCTCGGTATGCTGAATGGCAAGGGCCTGATAGTGGGTTATAAGGACTTCGATGATCTGTCCAATATTTCCTTGGAGAATATTTTCCAACTTGTACAGCGTGAGTCCAACACGATGGTCTGTGACACGACCCTGCGGAAAGTTGAATGTCCTGATCCGTTCGCTGCGGTCACCGCTTCCCACTTGACTCCTGCGATCTGCAGAGATTTTCTCGTTCTGCTCGGAAACCATCTTATCATACAAGCGAGCACGCAGTACCTTCATCGCCTTGGCTCTGTTCTTGTGCTGTGACTTCTCATCCTGACAGCTCACTACCAATCCTGTAGGAAGATGGGTTATGCGTATGGCCGAGTCCGTCGTGTTAACGCTCTGCCCTCCGGGACCGGTGGAACGAAAAACATCCACTCTGATGTCGTCGGCATCAATCTTGACATCTACATCTTCTGCCTCAGGCAAAACAGCAACGGTCACTGCCGAGGTGTGTATCCTGCCTTGTGATTCCGTGACCGGCACCCGCTGTACCCTATGGGTACCGCTTTCATATTTCAGGCAACTATAAGCCCCTTTGCCCTGCACTGAGGCAATGATCTCCTTGAGGCCGCCTACGCCTGTTACATGCTTGCTCAAGACTTCTACCTTCCAACCAAGACTGTCGGCATATCTGCTGTACATTTGAAAAAGCTCGGCAGCAAAGAGCCCTGCCTCTTCACCACCTGTGCCGGCTCTGATCTCAAGGACTATATTCTTCTCATCGTTTGGATCCTTAGGAACGAGGAGCCATTTTAATTCGCTCTCCAGTATTTTTGAACGCTCGTACAGTTGCCGGAGATCTTCACTTGCCAGCTCCTTAATATCCTCGTCACTGTCATTCAAAAGTTCCTTGGACTCTCTGATATTTTCGGCAACCTGTCTGTACTCACGAAAAACGGTAACGATCTTGCTCAACTCAGCATGTTCCTTTGTGTGCTTCCTGTAAGCATCTTGATCTTTTATCAGACCAGGATCGCTCAAGAGCATCTCGATCTTCACAAACCGTTCTTCGACACCTGTTAGTTGATCGAACATCTATATTCCTTTTAAGGGCGAAAGGGGTATTCTTACCCCAGGTCGCCGGCCACGCGGCTCTGTCCTTGCAGCGCCCCCTTCAGGGCTGCGATTGCTACCTCAAGCTGGTCGTCGCTGGGCTCACGTGTGGTCAGTTTCTGTACCCACAGGCCCGGCAAAACCGCTAAACGAATCAGTCCACGGTCCATGTTTCTGCTGCTGAATTTTATCATTTCATAGGCCAAACCAGCAATGGGAACCATGAACAACACCTTCATAACAATTGCGATTACCTGGTTCATGACACCGGGGACATCATACAAGGACGGTGCAAAGGGAAATACGATCGAAAAGAATAAAATACTTATCACCAGCACAAACAATATGAAGGCAGTACCGCACCTGGGATGAAGCGTTGAAAATCTCTTAGCGTTCTCAACAGTCAGGGCCTCGCCTGCTTCGTATGCAAAAACAGACTTGTGTTCTGCACCATGGTATTCA
>DAOUTV010000160.1 GCA_030668505.1 Desulfobacterales bacterium
CTGAAAGTCAGTAGTCGTTTTCGTTAGCCGAAAACTTGATGGTTTCGTAAAAAGTCGTCACTCCGGTGAAAACCGGAGTCCAGAAACTCTGTAACCAATTGAAAAACTGGATTCCGGCGCCTGCCCCGGACCACGATCCGGGGTTCGCCGGAATGACAAAAAATGGTGTTTTTCGACTTTTTACGAGACCGTCAATTTTAAGACACAGAATTTATGAAACTCTGCACTATTCATCACTTAGTTGCCGTTTTTTTGCCACATATTTTACTGTAATGCTGTCTTCCAAGCCAGGAGCAACCTTTAATGTAGCGGGATGGAGCGCCAGGTTAACAGTTATGGTTCCTTTCTCTTCTATCTGATCAATGGGGACCTTTTGCGTATAGATAGTTGAGATATTTTCCAGTTGTTGAACCCCTCCTATCACCTCGATTTTCTCGGGGGCAACTTTTGCTTCCACAAGGATTAGATCTTCAGGTGACTTTCCGACCCAGTCAACCTGGATAGGCAACTCCTTTCCCATCGGAATATCAAGGGTGACTTCGAGAACCGGCGGGTCAACCTTTTTTACAAAGACCCCGGGCGGCAGGGCAACATTTTCAGGTATAATGGTAAAAGTATTGCGCCCAATCACTGCTTTGCTCAGGTCTAGCCTAACCTGAACCTGGTTTGGTTGCATCGATTTTATAAGAGCGCCCGATCCACTCAGATGAAGACGGACGGCATTGACGGACGTATCCAAAATTTCCATTTTAGGATCACGATTCATGTATTCTATGGGAATTTCGAATGTAGTCATGGTCTCCAAACCTCTTGTGAAGCTAAACCATACACCTGTTATAACTATGATCGAACCAACAACTGCTATGCTAAGCCTGAGTTTTTCTTTTCTCAGATGACCCCACTGTGCCGTGGTGACGCCCACATGTTCTTGCAATATTTGTGCAAGCTCCACCCTTTGGTGGATGACTCTCACGTCAGAACCTTTGGCCACAACCACATGTCCTCTTTCCTCGGATACGAGAACAACCAAAGCATCGGTTGCTTCTGCCAATCCCGCAGCTGCCCTGTGACGCGTCCCGTAGTATGAAGGCAGGTCTTTTCGGTTTGATAGTGGAAGGATCACACCAACCTCGCTAACCTGATTACCCTTAATAATTGCTGCGCCATCGTGGACGGGGTTGTCATGCCAGAATATACTCATGATCATTTCTTTGGATACCAACCCACTCCATCGTATGCCACTCTGGATCACTTCTTCTAAATCTTCTTTCCCTGGGAAAACAAGCAAGGCCCCGTTTCGTCTTTGAGCCAGATCATAAACACTGTCTACTATGATTTCTATGGGGCTACTGACTGTTTTCTGGGAGAATCCCCAGAGAATTGCCCTTAAATTTTTTGCCTGAAGAACGGAACGGATTTCATTTCTGAAGACAACGATGATTATGAGAGCGGCAACCGCAGTAATTCCCTGCATGGCCCAACTTGTTACAATTAACCCTATGGAAACAGCTATTCTCTGAAAAAACCAAAGCAATGCCATCCCGACAAGCACACGGAATACATTGGTTCCTCTGAAAAGGACATAAAGGCGAATTAGGATATAGCTGTTCAGTATGATGTCGACCACATCCTGCCATCGAATGGTCGACAAAAAATGAAAAAGCGTATTCATAGCCAATCAATCCACTATGCTAAATCTTAAGATGTCTAGGATATTGCCTTCTTGGTCGATGACTTCTACGCGCCAGGGACCTTTGTCAGCCTCTCGAAGCTTAATGGAACTAAACGTGGACCAACAAGGCGGCTGAAGGGAAAGCTTTATTCTTGTGCTAAGCTTATCCCTGTAAAACCAGTTGTGGTAAATAGACGTTTTTTCAGGGACAGGATCGAAAGATGTAAAACAGGAAGCTTTTCCGATGGTCATGGAAAAAACAATGGCCTGGTTCTGGGGGATATAATCTTTTATTCCTTCACACATGGTTGCCTCAACCAAGGTCAACTTTTTAGATACGGGAGTAGATGAAGGATCCCCATTGTCTTGTGGGAATGCCGGTGCAGAGAGGAAAAAATTAGTACAAATCAGCACAAAAAGGAATTTATACAATCTGCATCTCATTGCAATCGGCCTATTGACTAAATCATATCACTGAAACGCTTCAAAGACTCTTGCCATGGAATAGGTTCGTAACCGCTGCGTAAGGTAAAAAGAGCGGTATCAAGCACCGAGTAAGCGGGCCGCTTGGCGGGCCGCATTAATTCTTGGCTGGTGATTGGCTCGACCTCGTTTCGGAGTCCATTCACTTTAAGGATCTCTTTGGCAAATTCAGACCAACTAATACCGCTTCCTGTTCGGTCTGTGAGGTGATACACCCCGAAATTTTCTGAGTGGATCAATTGCATAACACCTTGCGCCAGGCTCACGGTCCACGTGGGTGACATGCACTGATCCTGTACGACCCTCAGGACCTTCTTCTCTTTGGCCGTCCGGAGAATAGCATACACAAAATGGTTTCCGTTTTTGCCGTACAGTGAACTTGTTCGGATGATGTAAAACCGGTTTAGTATGGATTGCACGAACACTTCGCCGGCCCGCTTTGATTCCCCATAGACGCTGATTGGATTCGGTTCATCATCGGGCCGGTATGGTCGTGTGCTTTTGCCGTCAAAGACATAGTCCGTACTGAAATGACAAAGTGCGCTTCCGAAATCCTTACAGGCAATAGCCAAATGCTGAACCCCGTGAGCATTCACGCTAAACGCTGATTGACGATCCGTCTCGGCCTGATCAACCAGGTTATAGGCAGAGCAGTTGATAACAAGGTCCGGCTTAACCTTGCCCACAAGGTCATGGACACTTTTTTTGTCCGTGATGTCCAACTGATTTATGTCAAAGGCCAGAGTTTCATGCTCTTTTGTTATCATTGGAATCAAGTCCTGGGCCAACATGCCCTTAGACCCTATAACAACAACTTTCATGATTTACCCCAGTAATTGTTTGCGACTCCGCGTGAGGAAAGCAGCCTCTCTTTTGCCTCACGGGGTTGTTTTGAAAGATGAACATCGAACATCGAACGTCCAACATCGAATGAAAAAACAAACATCCAATACCAAACATTCAACGACTATTTCTGTTTCTTTTCAGCCCTTCGACTCCGCTCAGGGCCGTGAGCCTGTCGAACGGCCGTTTTGATACTCGTAACGAAAATCTTAATTAATTCTTCTGTTTCCTCTAAAATATCATTTAGTAGTTCAGCTTTTTTAATTAATGGTACACGCTGAATGAGTTTTAACCATCTCCGGGTCTCCCTTTTTCCCATTCAACGTTCGATGTTGGACGTTCGATGTTCGATGTTCATCTTTTTCAGTCCCTCCTGGGCAAAAACAACTTAGCGCTTATGCCCCCTAACAGGGGGAGGGTTTGGATGGAGGTGTTACCTACTCCAGAAACCCTTACTTTCTTTGGTAAGCCTTTCCTTTAGGGGCCTCCACCACCATTCATTCTCCTGATACCAGGCCACGGTCTGTTCCATTCCTTCTTGGAAGGCCACCATTGGTTTCCAACCCAATTTGTTTTTGATCTTTTTGTTGTTTAAGGCGTAGCGCAGATCGTGCCCTGGGCGGTCCGCGACAAGGGTGAGATAGGATTCCTCCTTACCAAGTAAAGCCAGGAGGCCTCGCGCCACATCAATGTTTCTTTTTTCGGTCTCACCGCCAACATTATATGCCTCCCCAGGCTTTCCCTGGTGCATTACGAGGTCGACTGCCCGGCATGTATCCATAACAAAGATCCAGTCCCGGACATTTAAGCCTTTTCCGTAAACGGGCACGGGTTTGTCTTCCATAAGGTTGGTAATCATGAGAGGGATGAATTTTTCCGGAAACTGATATGGACCGTAGTTATTCGATGGTCTTACGATTAGAGTCGGCAGGCCATAAGTCTCAAAATAAGCTCGTACAAGAAGATCTGCGGCTGCTTTGGTAGCGGCATAGGGGGAGTTAGGACGAAAAGGGCTTTCTTCAAAGAAGGCCCCATCTTCTCCAAGGGTTCCGTAAATTTCGTCTGTGGATATGTGGACAAACCGGAACGAGGGCTCCCCTGAGAGTGTATCTGTCCAGTATTGCATAGCACTATCCAGGAGTATATGAGTTCCTATGATATTCGTTTGAACAAAGACCTTGGGGCCTGATATCGATCGGTCCACATGGGATTCTGCAGCAAAATGCACCAGGGCTTGAACATGGTTCTCCTGAAGCAGGGACCGAACCAGGGCCTCATCAGTGATATCGCCGTGAACAAAACGATAGTATGTATCATTCTTTAAAGCCCTTAGATTGTCGGGGTTGCCGGAATATGAAAGGTTATCCAGATTTATAAGCTCAAGCTCGGGATGGGTCCTGCGCATGAGGCGTATGAAATTGGAACCGATAAAACCGCAACCGCCCGTTATCAACAGTGCTTTTTTCAAATCATTTTACTCCTTTATGTCTGGGCTTGATTCACCACAGAGACACAGAGAGCACGGAGTTTTTATTTTTTATCCAATCGCGAGACGGCGATTGGATAAAAGAACTGATCCGCCTCCGGCGGACTGACGGTTTTGATTTGCCAACATCTCCTGGCAAATCAATAAAGATTAGCTCTCAGTGTCCTCAGTGTCTCTGTGGTGAGTAAGATTTGAAAGCAAGTTTTGAAAAACCTCTAACTGCGGATTCTTCACTACACCTCAACAACGTTGTTATCTCCGATAAGCAGACGCAAGGCTCGGCTATGGTTCTTTTTGTGGACTACCTTGGCTTCTCGACCAATCAGGCTATCTTCTATCCTGGCTATGTTTTCAATATCGCACTTGTCGAGGATCACCGAATGCTCGATGGCAGAATTTATGATACGTGTTCCATGGCCGATCGTCGTATAAGGCCCGATAAAAGAATCCACGATTTCACACCTTTTTCCAATAACCACAGGGCCACGGATGCTGCTATTGACAATCCTGGCTGTCTTTTCCAACCGGACACGTCCGGAGACATTGCTTTTGCTGTCTACTTTTCCTTGGATATCCCTTTTTATATAGTCGTCCAGCACAACGGTGTTGGCTGCCAGGAAGTCATCCTTTTTGCCCGTATCAAGCCACCAATCCTTTAGAATCTGTCCGTTTACTGATCCGCCTGAGCGCATCAACTCCTGAATGGCATCCGTGATTTCAAGTTCTCCTCGACTACTTGGCTTGATCCGATCAATTGCATCGTGGATGCTGGGCGAGAAGAAATAGACCCCTACCAGGGCAAGGTTGGAAGGCGGGACTTTTGGTTTTTCCACAAGCTTTGTTATCTGTCCCTTTTTATTCAATACAGCCACACCAAAGGCCC
>DAOUTV010000162.1 GCA_030668505.1 Desulfobacterales bacterium
GGCAAAGTCGATAAAGCCAAGATTCTCCAGCCAGCCATTGCCATTGTAAAGACTGCCCCAGGCCCAACTTCCAAAGATAGGATAAATGAAGCCGCAAATGGCTGCGCTATATATCAAATATCCGCTAAATTTTGTCCGTTCGGCCATGGCACCGGATACAATGGTGGCGGCCGTTGCGGCAAAGACTACCTGGAACATCCAGAAGGCAAGCACCCAGGGATCTTCACCAGGAGAGAAATCACTTAAGAAAAAGCAGGAAGTGCCAAACCAACCGGTCTTAGTTGCCCCGAACATCAGCCCAAAACCGATAGCCCAGAAAAACATGGTTCCCATGGAAAAATCGAGCAGGTTCTTCATCAAAATATTGACCGCATTCTTGGCACGGGTAAACCCGGCCTCTACCATGGCAAACCCGGGCTGCATAAAGAAAACCAGAGCTGCAGCCACCAGGGTCCACACATAATCGGCATGGGTTTGCACATCCTTGATGGCTTCTGCATTACTGGCAATAGTCGGGGCGTCTTCCCCTGCCCAGACCATGACCGGGATGCCTAACATTGTTATAATCATAAACAGAATCTTCATCGTCTATCCCTCCAGTATTTTGCTTACTGATCAGTGATCAGTTAGTAATGACAAATGACTAAATAGCATCCCTGCCTTTTTCCCCCGTCCGAATGCGAACCGCATCTTCAATCGGGACTACAAAGATCTTGCCGTCGCCGATCTTGCCGGTCTTGGCATGGGTCAGGATGACGTCGATGACCTTTTCAACCATGCCGGCTTCCACCACAATTTCGATTTTTACCTTGGGGACGAAATCAACCGTGTATTCCGCACCCCGGTAGATTTCTGAATGCCCTTTTTGCCGGCCAAAGCCCTTGACCTCACTGACGGTCATGCCCTGGATGCCAAGTGAGGAGAGGCCCTCTTTGAGCTCCTCCAGCTTGAACGGCTTGATGATAGTCTCAATTTTCTTCATTTCTAACCCCCTTTCGTTTGTTGTGTTGCAATTCTACATATCAATAGGTGTGCCACAAGAGATGCATGGCTATGGAATAGTTGTAACTAATAGTTATACTTGCTAATTTTTGATTAGCAATGACTATTTCTCTGGCAAAAAAACAACACAAAGACAACAGTTATGTCGTATTATAGATCTAAAAAGCCAGTTTTGTAGGAATTAAGCCTGCAAGTTCAAAAGTGTCATTGATAAGCGGTAGGCGCGGTGAGGTATCGTGGTTGGATCCTTCTTGTAGTTGCGTGGTTTAGCAGGTAGGTTGCAAAATCGCCAAAAGCGGTCACAGAGTGACCGGAAACGAGGCGCATTCTGTTGACTCCTGACTTGGAGCTTGGTGGATGGTCGATATCTGTCTTATAGCTTCCTTGATTGCTGCGACCTGCTCTGGGCTATCCACCTTTTGACCGTCAAAATCCCGCACATAGAAGACATCCACCACCTGATCGGCTTTAGTGCCGATTTTGGAAACCCAGATATCAAGCTTGCACCGGAAAAGGGCGTCCGTGATTTTGTATAGAAGCCCCGGAAAATCGTGGGTGTAGATTTCGATGATCGTGAAAAAATCCGAGCTTTCATTGTCGATGATGATCTTGTCAGGTCTCCTTGGTATCCTTCTTTGTGCGGATTGATATGCCCGCACCTTGTGATCGAGAGCAGCCGAAAGGGCCAACCCTCCTTTGAGAGCAGCACTTAAATCCTTGTTAACGCGCACCCATATTTCGTCCTCAAAGAGCCTATCGGGTGGGGCCTTGACCTCAAAGATGTCAAGGGCAATATGATTTCGCCACGTGTAGATCTGGGCGCTCAAGATATCCAAATTGTTCAGGGTGAACACGCCTGCTATTTTTGAAAAGAGTCCGGGGAAATCTTTGGCACAGATGGTTGCAGTCCTGTAGTTCCTTCCTGGATTCACCTGGGTCTCCAGGACAAAGGGCTCTTGACCAAGCCTCTGATATAGCTCAACGTGCCGGAGAATCTCCTTCGACGGTGTATACAACAAATACCGGGGCGACATATGGTCGAAGAGCGTTTCCAACGCTTTTCCGCGCAAGGACACATCACCCTGAAGGACTTCTTTTTTCTTATTGTCTACCACGTCTGTTGCCGCTGGTGTGGCCAGTTCCCCCTTATTCAGGATGTGACGGACCTTGAAGAAGAGTTCCTTGAGCAGAACGGCTTTCCAGTCGTTCCACGCCTTTGGCCCCGTAGCCCTTGAATCGGCAACAGTAAGCAAATACAACATCTTCAGGTGCTCCGTATCACGGAGGTTTCTGGCACATTGCACCACAATCTTCTCGTCATGGATGTCTCTCCGCGTGGCCGTGTGTATGAGGAAGAGATGGTGAAGAACCAGAAGAGAAATGGTTTCAATGTCCTGGTCAATAAAGCCTATCCTCTTAAATATATGCCTTACGATTTGCGCTCCTTGACTTGCATGGTCATCATGTCCAAGCCCGCCTTTACCAACATCGTGGAAAAGGCCTGCCCACAGCAAAAGCATGGGCTGGTGCAGTTCTTTGAAGATCTCGGCGTAAGAAGCGTCCGGGCTCTCCGGCCCGGCGTCACGCAACGCCTTAAGGGTTTCGACGGTACGCAGCGAATGCTTGTCTACCGGATAGACGTGGTACTCATCATATTGAATCCGGTTGACAATCCCTTTCATCTCGGGGATGAGGGCGGTCATCATCCCGGTGTTAAACATTTCGTTCAAAACACTGAAGGTCCGGGGAGGGGTGGCCAGAATGCGCTCAAATGACTTGATGACACTGCGGGAGCGTTTGAATTTCTCGTCTACCAAGTACAAGAACTCATTTACCAGACGGCTCGCTTCCACGCTCAGAGGTAGTCCAAGAAAGGCGCTTTGCTCGAATATTCTTATCAAAAGGTATGGTTTGTCTAGGATCACTTCCGGAGATTCAAAGTACAGGGTGTCGTGGATGACCTCGATACCGTGTGTCACTGCCCGCCGTGGTGCCTTCCTTCTTGCAGATTTGCCCTTTGCACCGACAGCCTTGCTGAGGAACATCAGGTGCTGCCGCTTCAAAAACTCCATCCGTCCATGCAATGCCCCCAGAAATCGTTCAACGGCCTGTTGACCGTTTTTTTGCTTGAACCCTAAACCTTTGGCGAGCTTGACCTGGTATTCAAAGTATAGCTGGTCGCACCTACGTCCACTAAGATGGTGCAGCCGGTTTCTCACCGTTGTGATGAACGAAAGGGCTTTGCACAGGGAATCAAACTCATCATGGGAGAGGTGGCCGAGAAACTCCAGATCTCTCGGTTCGCTGATATCGTATCTGGCCCGGCCGACCCAGAGCATGGTATGATAATCTCTCAGGCCGCCAAGGCCTTCTTTCAAGTTGGGCTCCAGAAGATAGGTGGAATCACCGAAGCGGGCATGGCGGGCATGATTTCTCTTTGAAAGCCAGTCTATATATGCCCGTGCGTACCTGCGAAGGACCTTACCCTTCAATTGTTCCATGAGATCTGAGTAAAGGATTGAAATGCCACAAACGAATCTGGCATCGATCAGAGAAGTCAAGACCTCGAAGTCTTGGGAAGCCAGCTTGCAACATTCCTTGAGGGAGCGGGTCGCATAGCCCACGTCAAGGCCGATGTCCCACAGGGGATAGAGGATTTCTTTGACAAGGCCCTTGGCCTGGCTCGGGATCTTTTTCTTGAAAAGGAGCAGAACATCCACATCAGAGTTGACGCACTGTTCTTTTCTGCCATAACCACCCAATGCGATAATCACATAGGGATTCTTCTCCACCTGCATCCGGGGTCCGACTGAACTCCTGGCAAAGCTTTCGCAAAAGTAATCATCTAAAATTTCTGCATGCCGTTCCAGAAAAGAAGGTTCATCCCCCTTAAGAAAGCGGGCGATCAACTCTTCTTTCTTTTCCTGTAGCACGCTGATTGGCGATTTCGATTGGCTCATGGGCAGTATTATCTCAATTGAGTCAAACTCAATTGAGGCGGTATCTGGTATTCGTTATCCGGTACTGGTTTACCTGATTGAGTATCGCTCAATTAGGGTATTATATTGCTTCCTTACCTCTTTCCCCTGTCCTGATGCGAATAACCTCATCTAAGGTAGTAACAAAGATCTTCCCATCGCCGATGGCTCCGGTTTTGGCCTTTTCTTCGATCAGCTTCACAACTTGGGGCGCAAGTTCGGCTGCCACGACCACCTCCAATTTGAGCTTGGGCACAAAATCTACGGTGTATTCTGCCCCGCGATAGATCTCCGTGTGGCCCCTCTGGCGGCCGAATCCTTTCACCTCGGACACGGTCATCCCCTGAACGCCAATCTCCGTGAGACCTTCCTTGACTTCATCCAGCTTAAAGGGTTTGATGATGGCCTCAATTTTTTTCATTTTTTCTCCTCCAAAGTGTAATCGCAAACCGATCTAAGGGATTTCACTGAGTCCGTGTGAGAAAACCCGAAGGCGTTGACATTACAGGCTGTACGCCGTTTCACTGTGTTGGATAGTATCCAGTCATAATATTTCTTCTTCATCGGTTACCTTTAGTCACATGGTTCAGTCAAGAATTTTGGTGTGATAATGGCAAACATGCCCTGGAAGATTATAAAGGCCGTGTCTCCCGCGTCAATCATTTTCAAACCTCCTCAAGCTCACGAGATGTTGTCACCCACTGCCGGGCAGACTGATACAAGTAGTAAAAGCAACTGATGTGCCAAACGTTTGAACCATTCAAAAATGCCATATATTCAACATGATAAGTCTAAAATGGGCACTGAGCTAGACTTGTACGAAGGGACACTATTGTAGCAAAGAAAAGCCTGAGCCTGCAAAATTGTAGTTTTGGAAGAATAAGATAGAAGCGCTTTAAGCGAATGAGACAGGAGTCCTTCTGGGCCAAAACTTACCCCTGAAGCATGGTAAGAACTCTGCGGGGCCGTTTTGCGCTTTGTGCCTCCAGGAAGTCCAAAACAAGCGTCTTACTTCTTGTTTACCGCTGATATGGTTGAGGTCATGGAGAACCAGGTAGTTTACACTTAATTCAACAGCATTGGGGTTAGGGGAGGGGGGGCATAAGCGCTAAGTTGTTTTGTAAACGTTCACAGGTGACATTTATTCCGTACGGAATTGTTTTGAAAGATGAACGTCGAACATCGAACATCGAACGTCCAACGTCGAATGAAAAACGAATATCCAATACCGAACATTCAACGGCTATTTCTGTTTCTTTTCAGCC
>DAOUTV010000025.1 GCA_030668505.1 Desulfobacterales bacterium
ATCGTACATGGTTGGTCACCAGCTTAAAGCTTAAAGGGCACGAGAGTTCTTTGAGCTTTGAGCCTTGCCTGCCCCGTGAAATGAACCACCTATTTCACCGGGGAGCTTTCAGCTCATAAAGGTAAATTGTCGTGTTTTTTCCTCGGCATACTGTCTTGCTTGTTTTTCAAGGACTCAAGGGCCCTGATCAGCTTGGGTCGCGTCTGCTCCGGCAAGATAATCTCATCAATATATCCTCTTTCTGCAGCGCGATAGGGGCTCGCAAAGGTATTTCGGTACTCCTCGATCATTTCGGCCTCTTTTTTTGCGGGGTCCTCAGCAGCGCTGATCTCCTTCTTAAAGACAATATTCACCGCCCCGTCAGGTCCCATGACCGCAATCTCTGCTGTCGGGTATGCATAATTAATGTCTCCCCAAAGGTGCTTGCTTGACATCACAATGTAAGCACCACCATAGGCCTTTCGGGTGATAACGGTAATCTTGGGCACCACGGCCTCGCAGTATGCATAAATGAGCTTTGCCCCGTGTTTGATGATTCCCCCGTATTCCTGGGCCGTACCCGGTAGAAACCCGGGGACATCACAAAAGGTGATAAGGGGAATGTTGAAGCAGTCACAGAATCGAACAAATCGGGCCCCCTTGATGGAGGCACTGATATCCAAACACCCGGCCAGGAAGGCGGGTTGGTTGGCCACCACGCCGACCGGTTGGCCATTCAAGCGGGCAAAGCCGACGATGATATTTTGAGCACACCCGGCCTGCACCTCAAAGAATTGGTGGTCGTCCACGACCGAGTCGATAATCCGGCGCATGTCATACGGTTGCCTTGGACTATCAGGTACAACTTCTCGAAGTCCCATGTCGGTTCGGCTCGCATCATCCGTGGGCTCAATACAAGGGGGCTTCTCGCGATAGTTTTGGGGCAGATAGGTTAAAAGCCCCCTTATCATGGCCAGGACCTCTTGGTCGTCCTTGCCGGAAAAATGGGCAACCCCGCTTGTTGCATTGTGGGTCAGGGCACCACCCAGCTTTTCGGCGGTGACTTCTTCGTGGGTTACGGACTTAATGACCTGCGGGCCCGTGATAAACATATAGCTGGTTTTTTCTACCATAAAAATGAAATCTGTCAGGGCCGGAGAATAGACCGCGCCCCCCGCACAGGGTCCCATAATTGCCGAAATTTGTGGGATTACCCCGCTGCCCAGGACATTTCGCATGAAGATATTGCCGTATCCGGCCAGGCTGGATACACCCTCTTGTATGCGTGCCCCACCGGAATCATTCAGACCTATAAGCGGGGCGCCGTTCTTGCGGGCAAGGTCCATCACCTTGCAAATTTTGTCGCTCACGGCCAGGCTCAATGACCCACCCAGTATTGTAAAGTCCTGGGCAAAGACATAGACCGGCCTGCCGTTAATGCGGCCGTAACCTGTTACTACTCCGTCTCCCGGGAACCTTTTCTTGTCCAGCCCGAAATCCGTGGATTGGTGGAGGACAAACTTGTCGATCTCTTCAAAGCTATCCTGGTCAAGTAGCTGATGAATCCGCTCTCTCGCCGTCCATTTTCCCTTCTTGTGCTGCACATCGATCCGGTCTTTGCCACCGCCCAGATCGGCCTCAGCGTTTTTTTCAACCAGGGCTTGTATCCTGTCTGCATCTGCCATAATAATTCTCCAGCCTCATTATCTATATATTGCCTGAACGTAAAGTCATGTTCAGGGAAAATCCCTGGCCCAGACCTGGCCTAAGGCGAAACATCTTGTTTCAAGGAAGTCGCGCCAGGGCGGGCCGAATATTGAAACACGAAATTCGGATTTTATGTCATTAACTTAAGCTCAAAATCTCCTCCCTTTTCTAAAGGGGGGCGGGGGGGATTTCTTTGAAGAGTTTGAAAATCCCCCTAAACCTGCCCGCCATTGCCGTTTGTGCCGGCACTGTAGCTCCGTTGCGAACCAGGCGTTGGCAGGCGGGTCCCCCTTTTTTAAAGGGGGACCTTAAAGGAACGGTTCTTACGTTAATGACATTGAATTCGGATTTCAAATTTTTGGCCGTAAAACCGGTGTTTTCGGTCAAGTCCTATCTATGCTTCTTCTATCACCATCAGGGTTTCATCGGTTGCAACCTTGTCCCCTACTTTGACCGCGATTGTCTTGACCGTTCCGTTTACGGGAGAGGGGATCTCGTTTTCCATTTTCATGGCTTCTATCTTAATAACGGGTTTGCCTGCCACCACTTCATCTCCGGTCGCCACCATGATGTCGAGTATCAGGCCGGGCATGGGCGCGGTCACCTCCCCGCCTGACGTGGCCGATCGGATGGGAACCTGCGGAGGTTCCGGGGCGGTCGGCGTTGTCTTTTGTATAACAGGCCGGGCAGGCATCGATGCGGGGGAAGGTGTTGATGCTTCTTCTACACCCTTTTTGACTTCGATCTCGTATGGCTTGCCGTCTACATTAACAAGGGCTCGCTTGCCGTCAAATTTTTCAACATCTACCTTGTAAGCTTTGTCTCCAACTGAAAGTTCAAATTTTTTCATGCTCACTACACTTCCCTGTTTTTTTCATCTTTGACAGGTTGTCAAATCTTAAGTCAATGCCTTGTACGACAACGATTTCATCTGTATATTAAACATTTACCATAATCGCCACATTTATCAAGTCCAAAGTCCGACAGTCCAACCCGGAAATCGGTGCTTCGCTCAGCAGGGAAAAAGTGAAGCCACCCTGTGCTCCCGCACGGGGCATTCTGGCGAAGGCGAGTATCCCCACATTCCATGGAATCGCACCGGCCAAAATTAAAGCGCTGCCTATGCGCCGGGGAAGATTTTTACCTGTTTTTTCCCTTTACAAGGGGTATTTCGTATGCTAAATAAACCGTTTTTAAATCGAGTGACTTTGCTTGTCATCCTAATTGGGTTGGGCTAATCGGGTTGGAGCAGAGCCTTAAGGTTCATTTTTTTAGCAGGTTTTATAATGAAAAAGAAGGACATTGAGTATTTCAGAAAGCTTCTGACCGAACGTGTGGAAAATCTTCTGTCTGAGGCCAGCAAGACAGTATCGGGCATGACAGGCGAGATTGTGAATTTTCCTGACCCCACAGACCGAGCCTCCCTTGAGGCCGACCGCAACTTTATGCTGCGGATACGAGACAGGGAGCGAAAATTAATTTTGAAAATCCGGGATGCCCTTGATCGAATCGATAAGGGTACTTATGGGATTTGTCAAGCCTGTGGCTCTGAGATCTCAATGAAACGCCTGAAGGCCCGGCCGGTAACTACACAATGTATAGATTGTAAGACCAAGGAAGAGGCAAAGGAAGATGCCCTTGGGGTTTGAGTCCTCTTGAGTATCTTACATGCAAAAACCTCCATTAGCCCCCCCTACGTCGACCTCCATATCCACTCCACGGCCTCTGATGGCTCTCTTTCTCCTTTGCAGATCGTCAAAACCGCTGAGGACGTGGGTCTTCGCGCCATAGCGATCACAGATCACGATACCGTTGAGGGCTCGCTCGAGGCGTTACGGCACCAGCATTCCACTGACGTTGAGATATTATCCGGAATTGAGATAAGTGCCGGTGTTGACTCGGGTACGATGCATATATTGGGTTACTTGATCCATTTGGATGACGTCTCTCTCAGACAGACCCTCAAGGTCGTGCAAAAGGCCCGGGCCAACAGAAACATAGAGATCATAAGAAGGCTTCAAGATCTCGGAGTTGATATTAATTTTGATGAGGTCTCAAAGGTTTCAGGTGGTGGTCAGATTGGACGGCCCCACATTGCCCAGGTGCTGGTCCACAAAGGGGCTGTTCATAGTATTGATGGGGCCTTTAGGAAGTTTTTAAAAAAAGGTCGTCCCGCCTACGTTGAAAGATACCGACTTTTGCCTGACGAGGCAATCCAGACTATTTTACAGGCAGGAGGTGTCCCCGTGCTGGCTCATCCCTTTACTTTGGATGCAAAGACCGAGGGGGAACTGGACAGGCGCCTTGCAGACTTGAAACAGGCCGGGTTAAAAGGTGTGGAGGTCTACTATCCAGCCCATGGGCCTGAGCTCACCGCCCAGTATGAGCGTCTTGCGCATAGCCATGGGCTTCTTATTACAGGTGGAACGGATTTTCACGGTACGGTTACTTCAGGGGTTAATATTGGGGTAGGAAGAGGGGACCTGCGGGTACCATACCGGCTTGTAGAGGAACTCAAGCGCTGTGCGACATAGGGGCTTAGCGCCGCGACATCGACAAAGTTGTTGATGCGACATAATTGTTTTGTACTTATTGATTAATAGTGAGCTAAAGTTTGAAGTGTCTAAAGTGAGCTAAAGTTAATGTGCACGCCTTCAGCGTGGTCAATCTTAAAAACAGGCCGCGCTGAAAGCGCATTCCTTAACTTTAGGCACTTTAGTTCACTTTAGGCACTTTAAACTTTTATTTTGAATAGTATCTGCCCCGATTGGGCCACCCCTTCCAAGTGCAGTCTCGGACAAGGCGTAGTTCCTCCACCTCATATTTTTACCCAGATGATTTTTCGAGTCTTGCCACTGACTCTATGTGGTGGGTATGAGGAAACATATCAATGGGTTGGACTTCCACAACCCGATAATCTTCTCTTAGCAAGGCAAGGTCACGTGCAAGTGTGGCAGGGTTACAGGAGAGATAAACGATTCTGTCCGGAGACAGGTCGCGAATCATCTTTATGACATCTTTGTGCATGCCTACTCTTGGGGGGTCGATGACCATCACATCAGGCCTGTCCGTCACATCCATGATGCCTTCCTTGATGTCTTTGCATATAAAGTGACAGTTTCGGATGCGGTTTTTTTGGCAGTTTTTTTGGGCATCCTGCACAGCCCCCCCTGAAATCTCAATGCCGATGACCTTTTTTGCACTATCAGACAAGAATATCGGGATTGTACCGGTACCGCTGTACAGATCCACTACGGTTTCCTTGCCAGTGAGTCCGGCATAGGCTTTCACGGTTTCATAGAGACGTGCAGCCCCTGCGGTATTGGTTTGAAAAAAGGAATTGGCTGATATCTCAAACTCAAATCCTGCGATTTTGTCCAAGATGTAGGGCTCGCCTGAAAGGAGTGTCTCCCACTGGCCAACAGCGATCCCGGCTTTCCTTGTGTTGACATTGTTAACAACCGAGGTGATGTTCTTATGCTTTTGGCACAGCAGGTCGGCCAAAGGTTGGACCCACGGCCGTTGCTCTTCTGATGTAATGATATTAACCATCCATTTGTCATGGCTTAAAGAGTGCCTGAGCATCAAAAACCGCCAAAATCCTATGTGGGACTTCAGCCCATAAGGCGGTATACTGCTTTCTCTAGCATATTGTCGCACATTACGCAGGATCTTGTTTCCCGTGTCCGGCAGTAGCAAACAGGTCTCAGTATCGAGAACCTTGTCAAAGGTGCCCGGCACGTGAAGACCCAGGGCAAAGTCCTTTGGGATTGCCTTGTCCGAGAGTTCTTCCGGCAACAGCCACCTCCGGTCGGAAAAGGAAAACTCCATCTTGTTGCGGTAGCCAAATATCTTCTCAGACGGTATAAGGGGATGCACAGGGATGCTTGTTAGTTGACCGATGTGTTCAAGGGATTCGAGTACGAGCTCCCTTTTGAAAAAGAGCTGCTTTTCATAATCTAGGCATTGCCAGGTACATCCGCCGCAAAAACCAAAATAGCGGCACGGATGCTCTACCCTGAAAGACGATGGGGCTATCAATTCAACAAGGCGCGCTTCAGCGTGGCTCTTTTTTTTCTTAAATACCCTGACTCGCACTTCATCTCCGGGCACAGTCCTATCCACGAATATGGCCAAGCCATTCACCCGCGCAAGACCTCTGCCCCCAAGAATCAACTTCTCG
Organism: Desulfobacterales bacterium; assembly: GCA_030668505.1. GTDB lineage: Bacteria > Desulfobacterota > Desulfobacteria > Desulfobacterales. Next base: position 5,870 of record DAOUTV010000025.1, read on the forward strand.
ATCTTTAATTCTAGTATCTGTCCTTTTTTCAGGGTCATGTTTTCAGGGTAATGGCAAGGCGGAGCTTGTTTTTTCAATATGGACCGGCAGTTCCATGATCCTTCCCTGCCTGTCAATTTTGAATAGAAAATCCGAAGCCCCTTTTGATCCGGCGATAGCATTGTGAAGGTCAGATAGGCGAAATACGGAGTTTCCGTCAATAGCGACCAGGATGTCCTGTGGCTTGATCCCGGCCTGCGCTGCAGGGCTTTTTGGCATAACGTTTTCTATGAGCACGCCTTTTCCCTGATCCAAGGTCTTAAGTCGAATCCCTAACACAGGCCTTCTCGTCATTCCGGGACACGACCCGTTCCCATGCGCCTGCCTTTCCGCAGGGGTTACCCAGATATAGTCTGCTACATCGCGTTCTACCTCTGTGCCTACGTTAAGTGGCATGACTGTTCGAAAGGAGACTTTTGTGCGCTTGAACACGCGGTGCGGGATGCCGAATTTGTACGCTATGTGACCATTTCCGGTGATCACCACCACCCGCTTGTTATTCAGTGCTCGCGAGATTGACTCTGCCATGGAATCCTCCCAAACGCACTGGGCCTCGTAGAAGAATTCAAATGCGCTTATTTCATCAAACTCGTGGGTGCTAAAAACGGATTCAACATAGGCTCTGTGTTCTTCCCCTGAGGTGTCGACATGCTGAGCAATCTGTTCCCGCTCCTCACCTGAAAGGCCATCCAGTCCCACCCTGGCAACCTTTTCGACTATTTGGCGTGGAGCATTGGCGGCCACCACCTTCAGAGATTTTTCCCTTATGAAATCAAGAATCGCACGGTAAAGGGCAAAATCGAATTTCCACTTTTTCTCCCAGTCTACCTCCTTCAAGAAGGTTTCCTCGTCCAGCCGGCCTGCACTCCATTGATCCAACGCATGCTGATCAGATCTTACAAACATCTCCATACCTACCAGAAGCGTAGGATCTTTTTCTTGAAGCGCCCTTAGTATCCTGAGTTGCACATCATGGTGTGCCTGATTATTATGCCTCTCCCCGGCATAGACGATCCGAACGCCTTCAAGGTCAGCCATGAGTTCGTCAAAGGAAACAATCTGGCCGGTTTCAGTGCGAACAATAGCCCCTACCTTGAAGCCTTCAGATATCCCTTTGATATGCACTACGGTTGGCGTTTTCAGCTTCTGCATCACCGCACAGCCTGAGACAAACAGATACATAGAGACAGAGGCCGCAATGATTAGTTTCCATCCATAAATGGCCCTTTTCCGCAATCTCGGTGTCAAACTGCGTGGTTGCTTGTGCGACGTACCTCGGTACGCCTCCGCGCACCCCTCTTGTTTTCCTTGACCTTGCGGAAAATTGCTCATTTCTGAATTGGAAACTTACTCTTGTGCCCATTGAGTTTTTACGATTTGTGGATGGACACTAATTAACAAGCGCATGTCAAAATACCGGTCCGAAATTCACAATCCAAAATTGTCTGTTCGCCCTTGATTATTCACCCTCTCTTCGAGTAATATTCTTTTTATGAAACTAAATAAGAGCCCATTGTTTAGAAGGGTGATCATCCCCTGGTATGATTCCGGTCTCTTTTGTCTTGTGATCTCAATCTTTGCGGCATATGTCTTTTATTTCAGCACAGTAGGAAGCGGTGTTGCCCTGGAACACCAGCAATACCAGCGTTACCGCTGGGTCCCCTTGACGCTGATGTTCCTGAGCGGAGTACTTCTGGTAGCCAATCTTTTTCGTATAGTGAGTCGTATTGTCAAACGTTCTACAGAAGAGGAATAGGGCCTAATTTTCCAGCACAAAGATTAATTCCATCCTTACACGATATTCCACCATCTTGTTGTCTGCCACCTTGATGCGTTGTTCAAGTAAGCGAACACCTGTGATGCCCCGTAGCGTCTTGCTGGCTCGTTCAAAACCTATCTTGATGGCATCATCAAAACTGACCGGTGATCCGGCAATGATCTCTGTGACCCGTGCAATACGTTTCATGGCTTCTCACCTCCTCCTTTTTTGGCCTTTTCCGCTCTTGCTGAGCGTGCCGCTTTTAGACAATATCCGGAAGCCTCTCTACATGCTCTTCAGGAACGGTTACCCCAGCGTACTGTCCTAAGGCCTCTATAGCAACCACCACGCGCCCGAAACCGCGATACCTTACAAAGGTGCCTACCACGCCTACAAAAGGCCCCTCGACGACCATGACACGATCCCCTTTCCTAAATCGGGTACTGGTTGCCACAGAGTCGTCTCCTTCAACCATGATCCGCAGGGAATTAATCGCCTCGTCGGGTATGGAGATCGGGCCGTCCTTGTTTCCAATAAGACGGACTACGCCCACGGTTTTCACAATCTCGAGGCGTTCATGTACATGGAGGTCGCTTCTTACAAAGATATAGCCGGGAAACAGGGGGACCCGGAGCTTCTTGCGCCGGTCCCGGCGCTTGCTAACTACCGTTATCTTCGGAAGAAAGGCCTCAAGAGATTTCTTGTTAAGCCCATCAAATACTACCTGTTCAAAACGACTCCGCGTGTGAAGCCCATACCAGGCAGGATGGATGTCGATTTGCGTTGTCATAAAAATTGCTCCCGAACCACAATTTTCGTTGGTCAGGTTTTTATTTGCCCAGCCCGAACTCGCCAAGTCCGTACAGACCTACCTCAACAAAATATTTTCGCTCATGCATTATCCTGTCAAGTGTATAGCTACAGTTCAAGGACCAGCACTGAGATTCATACATGAATCCGCAGACTGTTTTCACGTCCTGATTTTCCACAAGATTGCGCTCATGTTCCCAGTAAACCGAGACCGGGTCAAAAAGCTTCAGTAAGACCTTTGTGAGAATATTCCTTGTGCCGGGATTGCCGCTGTCTTCCTGAGTATATCGGTAATCCACCGAACCATGATCTCCCCGCTCGTCACGCAGGGCCAGGATCGCGTTATAGCTCTTGAATTCGTCATCATAGGGTGACCATTCGGCATCCGCTTGCAAATCCACATAGCTGGATAGTTTAAATTCCACCTCACCTTTTACCGGAGAAAACGGTCTTTTCTCTATGCCATTCTCCTCCCTGCGGGCTTCAAGAATGTCATAGCTTTGAGTGAGTTTGATGCGACAAAAATCGTAGTAGCTGTATTTGGGCGATAGTGATCCTTGTTCTTGTTCTCCTTCAAGTTGTGTCTCCGGGTCTGGTGTGGGCCGTTTGCTCGTTTTAGCGGTAAAATTATTCGTGACTGAATATGTTACAAGATTCTTTTCAGCTATTGTGCCAACAAAATCCGGGAGATCGTCTTGTTCCGGGGCGGGAATATATTCATACACCACTTGCGGCTTGATTGCATGTTTTATCTTGTCAACTGTTGTGCCTTTCCAGTTGAATATCCTGGAGATTTCTGTGGACAGGTCTGCCTTCAAGTCGTATATTTTTCGTGATTCTAAATGATCCTCTTCCCCGGACGTCTCGTCCTCATATTCTTCAACCTGCCAAAGGGTCTCACGCACTCCGGCAGAGGGCTCAAAGTCAAAATACCTGCCAAGGCGGACAGGGTAGTAAACTCTCGGATGCAGATCCACAGAGTATCCGCGTGTCCCAGCATCCCTCCAGAAATGGTTATAGGAAGAATCCAGGTCAAAATAAAAAGGGGTATGGGAGATTTCTTGTTTTGAACCGGCAAAGTTGACTGACGGCAGATACTGCAGTGTATCGTCAGGCAGGTTGTTTTTCCGGATGATCACATCGTCGTACCAGCGAAAATCGATGTTAAGACTGTATTCGTCCCAGCCTTTGTTTAGGTTCAACTGGTTCAGCCGGATCGTATCGGTTTCATCGTCGAGTTCTCTGCCAAATTCTTCGAGGAAATAACTATCAGAGGCTTCGTAGCCTGCATAGCCCGAGTCAAACTCGCGGAGATAGTCCTGGTCGCTCACGAGGTCTACATCGAGTTTTGCCTTGAATGCAGCCGGAAGGTCCTGGTTGCTTTTCATCCTGAACCACCACCGCTTTTTATTCAAGCGTAGCTCGTTGTCGCCCCTGAATCCCTCGTAGCTATCAGGCGTGCCATCATCAATCTGCCGGTCATGAAGGAAATCGTACATTATAGCGCCTTTACTCTCAGCACCCAGCACGTACCTGTACTCGACACCGTGCTTGAGACCACGATGTGCCAAGTAATGCTCATACAATGTGGCATCGGAGCTCTCATTTATGGCCCAGAAAAAGGGCTGGTTGTATTGGAAGCCGTCCCGGTCGGAATAGGAAGCCTGAGGTACAAGCAACCCTGTCTGGCGCTTTAATTTTGCTGGAAAGACCAAGTACGGTACATATAATAAAGGTACCGACTTTGCCCAAAAGGCGGCATGCTTGATCGTGCCGTAACCTTCTAAGGTGACCCTCAAGTCCTTGCCGGTGATTTCCCAGGCCGGAGAATCTCCTTCGCAGGAAGTAAAGCTGGCATCGGCAACATGATATGAATCTTCGCCTATCTTTTCAATCGTGCCCCCCCTGATGTAAAAGTGGCTCTCCTTGATAAAGAGTGTTCCTTCGTAAAGGGTGCCTATACCTGCATCCAGGCTTATTTCAAGTCGGGTGCCGGTGAGCCAATCCTCGCCCGACGTGAAGTGCACATTGCCCCAGGCCTCAGCCTCCGTGGTTTCTGCATTGAAGTCGACAGCATCTGCCCACAAAGACTGATCAGCCCTGGTAATCGTCACCTGTCCCCTGGCCATATAAGTCTTGGTGGCATCATCGTAACTCAAAGAGTCTGCCTTGATGTGGTATGGAAGATCAGCCCCTCCGCGGACTGACAGGACCTGCGCAAATGCCGATGATGACCAAAGCGCCACCGCAAAAAGAATGCTCCAAAAATAGGCCCTGAAGAACATGGGCCTTTCATATAGCACAAAACCCCATGGAATCGCATGCAAAAAGGGGGCTATGGTCATATCAACGATTCGGGAAAAGGATAGCGGACACAAAAAAAGCCCGGTGGTTAGACCGGGCTTAGAGGATAACAGGAACAGGCTAGTATCTGGAGTACCTGGAGCGTTTCAAGCGGGCTATTCTCTGCCTCCTTTCACTCTCGCGACGTTTGCGACGACGACACTCACTCGGTTTTTCATAACTCTTCTTGAGCTTAAGCCGTCGGAACAGGCCATCATTTTGGATCTTTTTCTTAAGCACTTTCATGGCCCTTTCAAGGTCACGGTTGACGACCTTGACTTCCAAGCTACTAAACTCTCTCAAATTTTATCTCCCCTTTCTTTCCATCGTACTGTTTGTCGAAATAACTCGAAAACGCAGATGTTAGTATATCTTGTTGAAAAATTGTATTTATACAATGTAGTTTTCTACAAAACAACAAAAAAATTTACAAAAAAACAATAGGGCAAATATGATGGTTTCTTAAAAAGTCGGATTCGGTGAATGTGTCATTCCCGCCTGCCAACGCCTGAGACAATATTCAGCTTATGTGCCAGCATTTCTGGCTATGGCGGGCAGGTCGACCGCAGGGAGAAATCTAATCTTTTCAGCATGCTATACCGGACAGATTTCTCGCTTTACTCGAAATGACAAGTTATTACGACTTTTTACGAAGCCGTCAAAGATAGCCCTACATTATTTTAATCTTGCATTTTATCTTAATAAGACGCAACTATAAAGGAGGAAGAAACATAAGAACTTTTGGCAAAAATGGACAAAATGGAGTCCTCAAAGAGTTTTAAAACACTTATTGAAAAAACTTCTTAATGAGTGCTCAAAGGAATTTTTGTTTGGGCAACAACCCGTAAAGATCTGAGGCAGAGATGAAAAACATGATGAATGAAAGAGGGTTTCGCCTTGCAGTTGCCGGCAAGGGTGGCGTGGGAAAAACCACCCTGGTTACCTTGCTGGCTGAGCATTTTGCCGGTAGTGGTTACAAGGTGCTTGCAGCTGATGAAGACCCGCAGATGAACCTTGCTCTGAGTTTAGGAGTCCCGCTCGAAGATGCTGAAAAGATCGTTCCCTTGAGTCACAACCGTGACTATATTGAGGAAAAGACGGGGGCCAAACCCGGGTCAGGCTGGGGAGGGCTTTTGCGCTTGAACCCGGACGTTAGTGATGTGGTGGGGCGTTTCGGGCTTCAGCTGAAGCCCAATCTCTCTTTCCTTGCTATGGGATCGGTTGATAAGGCGGCTGGCGGGTGCTTGTGCCCGCAAAACAATCTGCTGAAGGCCGTTATGCAATTCATAGTGCTGAAGCCCGGTGAGATTATCCTGGTGGATACCCAGGCCGGACCAGAGCACTTTGGCCGTGGCGTGCTTAAGGGCTTCTCGCTTTTGCTGGTCGTGACAGAGCCCACCTCAACGGGATTTCAGGTCGCCCAAAAATCAATTACCTTTGCCGGGCAACTGGCCATCCCGAACATAAAGCTGGTCGTTAACAAGGTGCGGGGAGAAGAAGACAGGAACAGGGTAAAAACCTATATGGAACGATCTGGGCTCAAGGGGCGGGCCACTTATTTTCTCCCTTACACAACAGATCTACTTGATTTGGAACCTGCTGTGGGATCCATTCTGACCAGAGAGGGAGAATTCACGGAGGGCTTTGTAGGGCTTTTTGAAGATATCAGGAAGCTAATTTCCGAGGAACCGATCAGGCCTGTTTAACCGGTCAAGCCGACGAGAAAGGAGATCCTTGGAGACGTTCATGTCGGAACGCTATTGTGAGAATAGCTATAGACGGGTGATATTTGAGCCGTTCCTCGGTTGACAGGGTGTTCTGATGTTTGTTATGAAACCATATTCTCAACTTCGGATCTCAGGAGGAAATGCTTGTGGCAGAAGCAGCAATCGACAAAGAATTCAAACACAAGATCGCCAAAGACTTGGAAGGAAGACTCCCTACAAATTGCGACACGTGCGGGGTTTGCTCTTCCTCATGTCCGGTTCACCAGTACGTCCCACGTTTTGACCCGAGAAAATTTATTCGAATGATCAATCTTGGCTATAAGGATGAGCTTCTTGGAAGTACTGCCATATGGTACTGTGCCCTATGCAACACTTGTACGGTTGCCTGCCCTCAGGATGTGAGGTTCAAACAAATCATGG